>NZ_AUTO01000097.1:0-30170 GCF_000498055.1 Pseudoalteromonas sp. TB51 | reverse complement strand
TGTATTGAAACCCAAGGTGTGTTTAAAACGCTTTATGTAGACAGAGCTGGTATATTCGGCGGGCCAAAGCGTTGCAACTTCTCTCAAATGCAACGCGCCTGTGAAGAATTAGGTATTGAAATAATTTTTGCTAATTCACCACAAGGTAAGGGGCGTGTTGAGCGTGCGTTTGATACCTTCCAAGACCGACTTGTGCCGGAGCTTAGGTTAAATAATATCAATGATATTGCTGGGGCTAATGCTTACCTTAAACATGTCTTTATTCCTCAATACTGGCAAACTAAAATACAAGTGAAATCGAAACAACGTTCTGAGTTCACACCATTATCAAAACACACCAACCTAGACGATATCTGTGTCATCAAAGATCACCGTAAAATACGTAATGATCATACCTTCAGCTATGACAACAAATTTTACTTGATTGATTCACCGCTCAAATACTCGATTGCCAATCAAAAAATAGAAATTAGAAAAACGAGCAAGAAAGAGTTTACTGCTCACTTCGCTGGACGACAGCTTAAAATATCAGAGGTAAACGAACCAAGTAAACTTGCATCAGAAGACTTGGCTGTACAGAAAAAGCTTGAAGTATTAGCGCTAATTGAGGAGCTTGGAAGTGTCAGTGCAGCCTCACGTCAAAGTGGCGTATCGCGAGATACTATTCACCGTCACTTAAAGCTGGTTAAGCAAGGAGGGGCTGATGCTTTAAAACGTCAAGAGACTCCAAACCTGCGACATAAAAATTGTGTAGATCAAGCGATAGAAGATGCGGTTGTGCAATTCTCAATTGAGCATCCACATCTTGGTCAACAGAAAGTCGCAATGAAGCTGACTGAGTCACTTGGTGTTGATATTAGTGCAGGTGGTGTGCGCAGCATGTGGCTTAGAAATAACTTGAACACTACCGCACTGAGAGTTGAAAGATCGCAAGTGTTACAAGAAACCGCACAAACTGTAGCCAGTTAAATAACTGGCTGGTATGCTATTTACGTCAAAGTCGCTCGGTAATTAGACCGACATAATCCCTTGGTAATCACACTACTACATGAAGCCTACTACATGAAGCCGCATACTTACTTTAATTCATTTAAGCTTATTGATATGGCTTCTTCTTTAAAGCGTCCAAAAATATTAACAACTTGTTCGTAAGAGCGAGCTAAAAAGTGTGGTTCATTTTGCTCTGTAAGGTATGGACTGATAAGTACTCTATCATGAGCTTTTGGGTCGGTTATGTGAATTTTAGGTTTTAGATGCTTAGCATTTTTGTCACCGAAAGTAACTGTATCTGAAGTAATTGCTGTTGCATCATTTTCAACAGGTGGTTTCATCTTATCAAACTTAACAACATCCGCCTCAAAAGGAACGTCTTGCTTAACGCGATAAGCGTATTCCAAGAGCTTCGGCTGTGCAGGCATATACATAATAGCATTTTGACTTTTAGAGGGAGTAATTCTAAGAATTCGACCTAAAATTTGTCTAAAGTGCATTTCTGTTTTTATATTTGTTAAATGGCAGCATACTTGAAGTCTTGGAATGTTTGTACCTTCGCTGATCATACCTACCGAAACAATCCATTTGCAGGAGCTGTGTCTGAATCGTTGAATAATTTCAGTGGGTTCACTTTCCCGATAAGTAACAACAGCACATTCATCGTTAAGGTGTGTTTTGAGTATGTTTGCGATGTTTTTTGCATGTTCAACTGAGCTGGCAACAATTAAACCGGCAGCGCTAGGAGAGGATAAACGAATATTGTTTAATTTTTTTTGTGCCGATGAAAGTATGTATTTAATAACCGCTTCATTTTCTATGACGCTTTGGTAGGGCACTGCAGATTCAGATAATAAGCTTTTGAAGCTATTAAATGTTTTAGTTTCCTCACCTTCAACAATAGAAATGTTGTTATTATCAACGGCGACAATTTGAGGTACTCTGCAAATACCGTCTTTAATCGCCTCAGTAAGGCCGTAGATATAATCACAAGAAATTTTATTGCTAGGATATAAGTAGTTTGAAAGAACAATTGGCGCAGTGTCAGACCGCCAAGGAGTTCCTGTTAGCGCCAATGTATAAGTAGCTTTGTCTTTAATGTTTCGTATTATTTTTTCACCCCAAGCGTTAGCATTTTCGATGTTTGAGCCTGCACAATGATGAATTTCATCAAAAATAACAAACACACGAAAGCGAGTAAATAATTGCCAAAAGGTTTTATCTAAGTGTTGCAAGCTTTGATAAGTAAGTGAGCGCCCTTTAGCGCCCAAAAGCCCGTCAAAACGCTCTTTGGTTATTAATTGTAGGCTGTCACAAAAATCATTTGCGACGATAGATGCTGGAGAAAAACATATAACTAAATCAATATGTTTGCTCACTAACATCTGGTTTGCTAACTCAGAGGCCATAATGGTTTTCCCCGCTCCTGGGGTAGCCAAAGCTAAAAAATGTTTTTGCCCATCTAGGTACTTATTGAGTGCCAGGTTTATACATTCAGATTGCCAAACTCTTAACTTCATGTGCTTTGCTGTTTCTCTTGGTTAATTAAGCTTTCTATGGCTTTAATTTTTCCTAAAGTTTTAGTGTTATTATCTCTAGCTTCGTTGTACTTATATTGAATTTCAGTGACTAATTCTGGGAATTCATCATAGAGTTCCTTATAAGCTTCCGTTTCTCCGAGGTTTAACAATAACTCGGCTTTATAATGATTTAATTTAGTCGTTAAAGATTGTTTAATGTCATTACAAAGAGTTACTTCCTGAGAGCTATCAGCGATGTACTCTATTAGTTTTTGAACATCAAATAGCTCAGTTTTAACAAAGCGGGTGCCTTTTTTATTACTAGATGATCTCTTCCTTAACCACCCTTTATTAACAAGCTTTAGAAGCTCAGCGTACAACTTCCGTCGAATTATTACAGGGTCTAAAAAAGGATCTTTACTGATAGCGATATAAGCAGATCTTACATCACTTGTTGTAAAGTTATTAAAGTTGGGAGCTTTAATTATTTGAACTACCAAATTGTCTATTTTCAAAAGAAATTCCAAGCTACGTTAATCAAAAAACCAATTGCTCCGAAAGCGGAGCAATTCTAGGTCTTTTATTTGTGACAATCAAGCTCCGCTATCGGAGCAGGCTAGTTCATGAATATTATTGGTAAGAACGTGAGAGTAATACGGGAGAAGCTTGGCTGGACCCAAGAACAACTAGTGGCTAAGTGTAATCTTAATGATTGGCAAATTAGCCGAAGCACTTTAGCTAAAGTTGAGGCTAATGTTAGAAGGGTGACTGATATTGAAGTTCTTAAATTGTCGATAGCACTTAATGTTCCTATTAGTGATTTATTTGATACATCGCATGATTGTGATTAACGAAGTGGGTTATGAAATTGAGTTCAGTGATTACTTTACTTTGAGTAAATTAGTCAGTAAGTTTCAATCTTTATTGTCTTCAATTTATAGATTTCAGTTTAAATAGTTCAATAAGTTTCAATCTTTAATGTCATAATTTACGTTAATCCAAACTGCTTAATAAGAGTTTTGAATGAGAAAAGTTTTAAACTTTATTGTCTTGCGACACCTGTTGTCATATCCAAACTAAGTTGGAAAGTTATAAACAAAGATGGAAAGTGACAAACAAAGTTGGAAAGTGAAAGGGCTCAATGAGCCCTTTTTACCCTACAATAAAAATATTAAACTTGCCCACCCACACCTTTGAATTTTTCAACAAAAGCGGCAATTTTCTGAAAAACCGTTTGCTTCTGGGTTCGGTACTGTGGGTTCAATGGGCTAAGTTTGGGCAGCGCCTCATTAAGTGCAGTGCCATTTTCAGAGGCGTACTCACGTTTGAGTGATGACGCAATATAGTGTTTGGCAGCATCGATATTGAGCTTTTCAGAGGCAATAATGGCATCGGCTTCGCGCTTCTGCTCCGCCTGGGCGAATTTGAAGAAAGCGTCGATTATGCTGGCTTTGTCATTGATCTCATCTAGGTTTGTCTGGTTAATAAAATCAACCACCAAGCTTTCTTTCGCTCTATTGCCAAGGCTACCGCGGATCATACGGCGGACTTCTTCAATCAAGCCTTCTTTGCTCTTGTTCTTCTTATTGTGATCAAAAATCAGTTCAAGAATGTAATCGAGGTTTATTTCTTGGGATTTAAGCAAATCAATTTCAAAGACCACATCGTCCCAGTCTACCGTTGACGTATCTTTGTCCTGACCTTCTTTATCGCGTCGCAACCAGTCGCGGGTATCGTTGTAGGTAGAGCGAAAATCTTGAATAGCACGCTCACTTGGCATATCGATGGTTTGCATTGCCTCGATGTCAGCATCATCCAGATAGTATTTTGACTTGAACTCTTCAACAGCTTGTTCATCACTGGTATCTAAGCTTTGCAGTGCTTTCAAGCCAGCAAATTCATCGTAGTTTTGTAAAATATTTTCTGCTTTTAGGTATTCACCAAACAGCTTGGCAAACTCTTTTTTATCTTGTTCTTTTTCAATATTTTCTGGGTTTGGAAAACGTTCTTGCAGCTCTTTGACGATATCAACAAAACCTCGACGCGCCTGCCCAGTAGCAATATCGTTAAAACCTTCCATGTATTCTTTGTAGCTCTTCTCCAACACTACGTTTCTGGTGTTTTTGTCACCAAACAAGGTGATAGCATCAATGGTTGCCTGCTCTAAGTCCCGGAAGGTAACAATATTGCCAAAGGTCTTCGTTGCATCATAAATGCGATTGGTGCGAGAAAACGCCTGCATCAAGCCGTGATAGCGCAAATTCTTATCAACAAACAAGGTGTTGAGCGTAGGCGCATCAAAGCCAGTTAAAAACATACCAACCACTATGAGCAGATCTATTTCTTGATTTTTCACTCGCTGGGCAAGGTCACGGTAATAATTCTGAAAGCCATTACTGTCAACGCCATAGTTAGATTTAAACATTGCGTTGTAGTCAGTGATTGCGGCGTTCAAAAACTCTTTTGCGCTGCTGTTCATAGCACTGACTTCAAAGCTCTCATCTAAAATATCACCAATGGCGTCCTGCTCTTCATTGGCTGCAAATGAGAAGATAGTCGCAATGCGCAGAGGTTTACTTGTAGGTCCATTCTCAGCGTCGGCTTGCAATGTTTTGAAGGTTTCATAGTAGGCTTTCGCTGCATCAACACTACTTACCGCAAGCATGGCGTTAAACCCTTTGGCACCAGAATAGGCCCGATGCGTTTTCTGGTTAAAATGGCTCAGAATATACTGCGAGATTTCACTAATGCGCATCGGGTGTAAGAACGCTTTCTTGTTCTCTGCGGCACTTAGCTTCTTCTCATCCTGCTCAGTCTCAATGTTCTTAAATTGCGGACGAACATCGTTGTAGTCCACTTTGAACTTGAGTACTTTTTCATCACGAATAGCATCAGTGATCACATAAGTGTGCAACTGCTGGCCAAACACGCTGCCCGTGGTTTCAGCACCCAACGCGTTTTCAGGGAAAATTGGCGTACCGGTAAAACCAAACTGGTAGTACTTTTTGAATTTCTTCTTCAGGTTTTTCTGCGCCTCACCAAACTGGCTTCGATGACACTCATCAAAAATAAAGACAACTTGCTTGTTGTATATAGCTAAATCGCTTTCGCTTTTGATTAAGTTGTTAAGCTTTTGGATAGTGGTAACGACAATCTTGTTATCGTCTTTATCCAGGTTACTCTTAAGCCCTGCGGTACTGTCTGAACCGTTCACACTATCAGGCGAGAACCGCTGATACTCTTTCATGGTCTGATAGTCGAGGTCTTTTCTGTCCACCACAAAGAAGACTTTATCAATACAGTCTAAATCGGTGGCCAAACGTGCTGCTTTAAAGCTGGTGAGTGTTTTACCTGAACCAGTGGTGTGCCAAATGTACCCACCGCTTTCGGTGTTGCTCCAATTCTTAGCATTAAATGCGCTCTTAATCTTCCATAAAATGCGCTCAGTGGCCGCAATCTGGTAGGGGCGCATTACAAGTAAGGTATTGCTGACGTCAAACACCGAGTAACGCAAGATCACTTCAAGCAAGGTCTCTTTCTGGAAAAAAGTGGCGGTAAAGTCTTTTAAATCCTTGATCAGCGTATTGTCAGATTTTGCCCAGTTCATAGTGAAGTCGAAGCTGTTTTTGTCTCGCTTCGTGGTATTGGCAAAATAGCGCGTGTCGGTGCCATTAGAGATCACAAATAGCTGCAAGAACTTGTACAAGGAGTTTTCAGCATTAAAGCTTTCTTTGCTGTAGCGATGTATTTGGTTAAACGCCTCACGGATCGCCACACCACGCTTTTTCAGTTCGATTTGCACCAAAGGCAAACCATTGACCAAAATCGTCACATCGTAACGGTTGGCATGGCTTCCCGTTTGCTCAAACTGTTTAATCACCTGCACTTTGTTACGCGCAATGGTCTTCTTGTCGAATAGGTAGATGTTTTCGATATGGCCATCATCAAAGACAAAATCGAAGATATAGTCACGGTGCACCTTGCGAGTTTTATCAAGAATATTGTCGCTGGGTGTGTTTAAGTATTGCTCGCAAAATCGGGCCCACTCGGCATCGGTAAACTGGACCTTGTTGAGGGCTTGTAGCTGCTTGCGCACATTCGCCAGCATGGCCTCTGGCGTCGTTAACGCAGGTAAATACTCATAGCCCTGGTTGCTTAGGTCCTGAATCAGCTCACGTTCTAAATCACCTTCGCTCTGGTAGCCTTCAGCAATTTGGTCTTGGCGTGTGTATTTATCTAAAACAATGTAATTTTTAGACTCTGCGATTGCTTTGTATTCTGCCATATCTATTCCTAAGCCTGTGTTCCTTGTTGACTGCGCATGCCTTTATAAATATTGTCTATCTCTTTCACTAAAAACTTAAAGACGCGCTTATGATCTTCTTCGACTTCGGCCACTTCATGGCCTGCGTGTTTTGCATGGTTATATAAATTAATCACCCGTGCATAGGGGTTTACTTGCCCCTTGGCCCTATTACCTTTGACACCGGGCAACAACTCACCCCATTCTTCGTAACCCAAAAACGTTGAGGTTTTTTCGAGTACATTTCGCAAAAAATTAAAGTGGTATTTGTGGATATCGCCTGAGTCTGCCGCTTTCATTAACTCATTTTTTAAATGCAGGTGATACGAAAAAGGCGAATCATTTTCTTGCTCAATCAGGTCATGTTTGCCATCATCGAGCTTGCGCAAAAAGAACTTGGGTGCTCGATTAAACTCGTTATGCAAAACATTATAAAAAAGCGGATTATGAGTGGTGATGATGAACTTAAGACCAGAAATAGCGAAATCACTCGACTTAATTAAGCGTGCTAAATCAACAGCCAACTCTATTAGATGGTTATCATCTAACGAGCTCACTGGGTCATCAATAAACACATATTGTAATTGGTTAAACTGGTCTGTTTCGCGGCCAGCATCCTCAGGTACATTTAAGATGCTAATCACTTGTTCGAGCAATGAATAAAAAATACTCCAAATAAAGTTACTTTCTTCACCCTTTGATATTTTAATTTTTCTATCCGGTTCGTCATCGCCACCTTGATGTGAAAACGTCACCTCAGAAAAGGCTTTGACGGTAACATCTTTTCCATCTTTGTCTTTAGACTGGTATTGCGGATTAAAGCGTGGCGTTAGTTTATCGTTGGCATAGCGCTGGAACGTGCTAATCACGTTCATGTCTTGCCCTTGCTCTTGCAAAATCCAATCGGTAAACGTATTGGGTTGGATTTTTAGCTTCGGCTCTGCATCAGCATCTAAGTCGTTATCCCAGTAAAACAAGTCTTCCGTAAACGCGTTGTAATACAAAATCTTATGGCGCGAAAGTGGCGCTTGCTCTGCATCGTCAATCGCATCTTGCCCATCGTCCTTTGGCGCGATGAGCTCTTTAAATTCGCCCGACAAACGCGTTTTACCTGTGCCATTAAAGGCATAGATTAACTGCACTTTTTTATTGTTGTCTCTAATAACTTTCGCTATTTGTTTTAAACTCTTACTCATCAAAAACACCTATTTAGCCAAGTCAAATATCGACAATAAATAGTGTTTATATTGCTTACTCCTTGCATTAAGCTCTTCATTAAGCTCTTCATTAAGCTCCGTAAATTTATCCAAAATTTCTACGATTCTATTTTGTATACTTAATGACTTTTCCGGATTTTCAGGACAAGGTATTGGAATTTTCTTAGCTGAAAAATTACTTATCCATTGTCGCTTATGATCACCATCAACTAGATCACTTGGCAAAGTATTCAACCAAAAGTAAATATATTTAAGAGAATATTTATTACCATCTTTTGAGGTTATCATCTTCATTGCTGATGACTTTGCCTTAAAGTCAAAGTTCACCCATTTGTTAGCTGTAGTAAAATCATCAAAAATTATTACTGGGCTTTTGGACGCTTGGTAGATACCGTCTGTTTCGTCCGTGTAACCTAAAATAAATGTTTTTCCTGCGGTTAATACCGGAGTGGAGTATGTATCACTATAATTAGTTGTCTTTACTAGGTATTTAGTTGGCTGTTCATATCCAGCTACGGTTCCCAATTCTAGATATTCGAATCCTGCACCACTAAGGATTTCAGTCATGAATTTTTGCTGTCCAGTAGATGCGATTTCTTTAACTATTGAATTAATATCTTTACGAAGTTGCTCGATTTTAGAAACTGTACCTTCAAGATTATTATTTAACTCATTAATATCTATATCTTCACGGTTATTTTTGGTTTCCACATAACTACTTACCGAAAGGTTGTAGTTATTGCCAGATATGATGTCCAACTCAACAGATTCAGCAAAGTGACCCACATTTTCTTTGCTGGCAAAGACTTTGATAATGTCTTCGATATGCTGATCAGTCAGTACGTTATTATTGGTTTCTTTTTTAAACAGGCCGCTGGCATCGATAAACTGGGTGGTAGTGTCGGCTTTGTGTTTAGATAGCACCAAAATATTCACGGCAATAGTGGTGCCAAAGAACAGGTTAGGTGCCAGTGAAATCACGGTTTCAACATAGTTGTTATCTACTAGGTACTTACGAATTTTTTGCTCAGCGCCGCCACGGTAAAAAATACCGGGGAAGCAGACAATGGCAGCACGACCTCTGCTTGATAGGTAACTTAGCGCATGTAATACAAAAGCAAAGTCTGCTTTTGATTTAGGCGCAAGCACACCAGCGGGCGCAAAGCGGTCGTCGTTGATTAGGGTTGGGTCGTCGCTACCAACCCACTTCACTGAATAAGGCGGGTTAGAGACAATGGCATCAAAACCTTTGTTATTTTTTTCTTCTAAAAAGTGTGGTTCGGTTAAGGTATCGCCCAACTGAATATTAAACTTGTCGTAGTTAATGTTGTGCAAAAACATGTTCATACGCGCCAAGTTGTAGGTGGTGTGATTAAGCTCTTGACCAAAAAAGCCATCTTCAATGATATGCGCATCAAAGTGCTTTTTGGCTTGTAACAGCAACGAGCCCGAACCCGCCGCAGGGTCATAGATTTTATTCACACTGGTCTGGCCGTGCATGGCCAGCTGCGCGATCAGTTTTGATACGTGCTGAGGCGTGAAAAATTCGCCACCGGATTTACCCGCATTGGCGGCGTAGTTTGAAATCAGGAACTCGTAGGCATCACCAAATAAGTCAATCTGGTTGTCTTCAAAGTTACCCAAAGTTAAACCTGCCACGCCTTTTAACACAGCAGCAAGGCGTTTGTTTTTCGCCTCCACCGTATTACCCAGGCGATTACTGGTGGTGTCGAAATCCGCAAACAAACCTTTGATGTCTTGTTCTGAATCATAACTATTGGCTGAGTTTTCAATGTTAGCAAAAATAGCAGCTAAGTCGGTATTTAGGTTGTCGTTTTTGTGTGCATTGGCTGCGACATTACTGAACAGTTGGCTAGGGTAAAGAAAGTAGCCTTTGGTTTTAATGGCGTCTTCTTTCGCCAGTTTGATGTTTTCATCTTCATCAGACATGGCTGCATAATTAACGCTTTCATCACCACCTGTGATGTAGTTGACAAAGTTTTCACTAATAAAGCGGTAGAACAGTGTGCCTAGTACATATTGTTTAAAATCCCAACCATCCACTGAGCCGCGCACATCGTTGGCAATCGCCCATATTTGGCGGTGTAGTTCGTTACGCTGTTGTGAGCTTGTCATTTATATATTCCTATTAAACTGATACTAATACATGTCATTCGACAGGTATGAAAAATTCTAATTTGGGGTACAATTTGCGCGTTTAAGCTAAATTCTGTTGGTATCCAACCCCGCAGCTTTAAGCCTGATGGTTAAGTTACGCATTTTGCTGAACTCAGTTCCTAAACTTTGTTTAAGCCCAACACCTTCACAGAACTCTTTTGAGGTGATGTGCTTTAATTCATCCGCGTATTTGATCATTTGCAGGTGCAACTCAGCCGTATACTGATTGCGTGGTGCATCAGCGAGTGCCAATTTTATTTGCTCAAAAATTGTTTGTTCAGACATGATCAAGACTTCATTTTTATCATTTAGCTAAATTAGCTAATTTAGCAACAACATGCAAAGACTATCGTCAGAGGATCTAACTAGCGGTTATTTTATGATCGTGAATATGTAAATTCCTAGCATCTCAACAACATAAATGTTGTTATTTCATCATAAATTGAAAATTTTTTAACCTTCTAACATACTGAGTTTTTAATAAAAACAATGATTATGTTTTGTAATTCAGATAGTTAACGACTTTTTGTAGATCCATTTAGATCCTTATTTTGCTATAATTTGATCACGTAAAAACTGCTAATGATTCAAGGATTGAATCTGGTTTTACAGTTTCCGTTTCAATTTGGAGGTAAAGCGGATGGCGAACTATGTTCAAAATACAAGGAAGTATCAAAAATGGGTTAAAGAAGGTCGTGGGCAAGGCCGTAATGAAGATTACAAGCCATGGTTGCATGTGCGTGAAGTGCCATCGCACGGCTTATCTGTTCGTATGCCCAGTTTAAAGGCAGGCCGTGTTCTACAACTCTTTTCACTCAATGAGTTTTTCCCAGCGCTCTTAGCTGAACATCACCCCAATGTGGTTGATATACGCGAGCAGTTTCCGTTAGATCCTGAAAAAACTCGTGCAATTGCCAATCAGAAAAACTTTGCACATTCTCTGTCGCAAGACGGTGATATGGTTATGACCAGTGACTTACTCATTGATTATGCTGGATGGCGTGTCCCTCGTATCGTTATTCAGGCAAAACCGCTTGAGGAAGCTGAGCAAAATGAAGCCACTAGACGAAAATTGATTATCGAGAAAGCGTATTGGGATTCGAAAAATGTCCCATTTTATGTTTTCCATGACCAAATGTTTCCTAGGGATGTGAGAAAGAACTTGAATTGGATGCTGAATCCACTCTGGCGGACCACTCCTCATGAAAGACTCTTATATCTCGCGAATTACTATGCCGAAGCATTTAAGCGTTACCCTAATGATTTACTTGGACATATAGCAACTCGCTTGAACAGCCAGCTAGCTGAAAACGATCCTCGCTATAGTGCACCAGCCACATGTTTCACAGAAATTCGAGAGCTCATTGCCAAACAGTATCTGCGCTTTGATTTGCGTAAAAAGATTGTTTACTTACGTGGCCATGACATTTTTCTGGATCATCGCATTCTTGAGCTTAAGGAAGCGGCATGATTTTACGTAAAAATGCAGTGTATGAAGTCGAAGGCGCTCGCCAGCGGGTCGTATCCGTTCTTTCTGCCCGTCTAGTGCTATTTAATATTGATGACCCTGAAAAGTCGTTGCCTTACTTGTATTGTAAAGACACTTTTATTGATTTGTTGAACGAAGAGATTATCACCCAAGTTGATGATCCGTTCGCTCAACTCGCATTAAAACCTGTAGAACCAGGAAGTAAGACCGAAATAAAACGTGATGATCGATTTCAGGTTATTCGTGCACTCGTTCAGCACGACCGTTTTTACGACCCTGTTGTAAGGGGGAAATTAGTCGCACAATCTAAGAATGAGTTTGGGCGAGGTGAAAAGTTTATCTACAAGTGGTTTCGACGCTATTTTGAGCGAGGCTGTGTTAAGAACGCCTTATTAGGCGACTATGAAGCTTGCGGTGTTGCAGAGCGAAGATACAAAGACAAGACTGGCCGTCCAGGCAAAGGAACTCGACATTCTGAAGCAATCATTCAAGATGAAGTGGAGGAAATCGTTAGGTCTGTTATCAAGGCTCATTATTTAGATAATTCGAAGACAATTCCTCAGATATACAAGCATTTACGGACCATACTGTTTGACCCACCTCATTGTTTTCCTGGTAGTCACATTCCCAGTAGGGCGCAGTTTCGTAATTTCATTAAAAAGCATTATTCTGATGTGGGTTCTCAGCTCAGCCGACTTTCTAAAAAAGTCCAGAATAATGATGCGCAGCCAATCACATCAACAGCCATAGCAAATGTCAATGGGCCAGGCTCTCGATACGAATTTGACGCGACCATCGTTGATATTTATTTGACATCTGATTATGACCCTTCGCGAGTTTTGGGTCGTCCTACACTTTACTTGGTTGTATGCACATATTCTCGCATGATTGCTGGCTATTACATTGGCTTTGAAGAGCCGAGTTATCATGCTGCTATGCAGGCGCTGATATCGGCGATGAGTGATAGCAAAATTAAGCGAGCCCATGATTTAGGTTTAGATTGGGTAACAGCTGACATTTGGCCAACGATTGGGCTCTGTGAGGCAATTGCTGCCGACCGGGGTGAGTTGATGGCGGATCAAATGGAGTACTTACAAGGGCAGCGTGGAATATCACTTGAAACTCCAGGCCCTTACAAAGCGGTTTTTCGACCTATTGGAGAAAGATATTTTGGGATTGTACAGGGAGGCTTTAAAGGCCAAGTTGATGGGGTTGTAGTTGGTAGCAACGTTAAAAAGCGGGGTGACCTTGATTATGTTGAAAATGCCAATATGAGTTTGGCTGCCTTTGAACGTATTTTAATCGCCCTTATTGTTCATCATAATCAGTTTGGAGATTTAAAGCGCACAGATTTACCCGCAACATATCCTGATGAGGTTGCACTAAAACCGTTGAACATTTGGCAATGGGGCCAAGAAAACTGTACTGGATATATGCAGCAAATTGATGAAGTTGAGCTGAAGGTGGCTTTGTTACCTAAAAAAGAAGCTACTTTATCCAATTATGGTTTGAATATTTATGGCCTTTTTTATCGTTGTAGAACGTTTGAAGAATTAGGTTGGTTCCACCGTAAGGGGATCGGGGTCAGCAAGCGCCCCAATAAGCTCACTGTTGCGTACGACCCGCGCTGTATGGATCGAATCTATATCGTAATTTCTGAGCATAACGACAAGCCCTTAGTCGCTGAATTATCAGAGAAGTCCGAATCGTGGAGAGGGCAGTCGTTGCATGAGATAAAACTTCGTAAGTCTGTTCGCGCTATAACAGATGAAGATACTAAGGACTCAGAAGATCAATCGCTTAGCAATCTTCAACGCCTGTTTGATGAAACGAATAAAACGCAACGAGATGCCAAGAAAAACTCAACCCCTATCGGTATGTCAAAAACCGAACGTAAACGCGGAATTGAAAACAATCGAGCTGAGGCATTGCAGGCTGAACGAGCTAACAACCCATTAATAACGTCACCAGACGAACAAGGAGTTATTTACACCGAACGACACACACCTTCAGAGTCAACGGATGACTTTGAAGACCCTGATATTTTAGAACAACTTCAGCAAAGGAGCTGCTATGAATGAAATCTTTCACAATACTGAGCAAGGTAATTTGTTTGGTAATCCACCGGTAAAATTACCAAGCGCGTTAATTGATATTGAAACTAACCCACTTATCCAAAAACTACCAAAACTTACTGGGGCAGCCATCTTGGACTCATTGCAGTCGCGTATCCATCACATTCCTGATGTTGAGTCTTTGGCAGATATGGACTTGCAAGATCGAGAGCAATTCATTCGCTTAGTTCTGACCGACTTTTATCACCCGTCAGCGCAGTTTGTCGACCTGACACGTCGTCTTTTAAGCATGATTGCTAGAGGCTATTCGACTAAATCCATGAAATACTACTCAGGTCATGAAAGTAGCCATAGAAACTCGATCTCAAACTTATTGGTGCTGTCTCATCCCCAAAATGGTGTTACATGCACGTTAGAAAGGGCTCTATATGCAATTCCGCAAAGGGTTGAACACCTAGAACACCAGAGTACTCAGGTATGTTACATAAGACTTGATGCGACGTCTTGCTCTTCGCCCCAGAGTTTTTACCAAGCATTAATTCGCCAATTTGCGACGGTACTTCAAAGCCAGCAATTAGAGCGGTCTTTGCTTTTGCTGGGAGAACGAAAACTAAAAGACCATGTTAGAGCCCTTATGAAAGTAAACCTCTTGGGGATGTTGGTCATTGATGGGATTAACTGTATAGATAAGCGTCAGTTTATTAACAAGGTGATGCCGGCAGTTACAGAGCTTTTAAATGAATGCAAGGTACCATTGGTCCTGGCCGGCAGAGCATCTGCACTTGAGCACCTTCTCTTTAACAATGACCAACTTGGTAACAGTGCTAATTTCGATGTGTTTTCGTGGAATCCGTTAAAACTAGAGTGGAATGAACAGCGCCAATTGAAGGTCGCGTCACTTGAGAATTGGCATAACTTTGCAAGAGATCTTTGGAATAAACAGCTTCTTAGCGACAAAGAATCATTTACGGAAGAGAAAAGCTTGAAGTTACTTGAGCTTAGCGGGGGTCTTATGGGACTTGCCTCTCGCATATTCTCCGAAACACTAGTGACTGCAATGTATGCAAAAAGGGATGAAACAACACTGAAAATGTTTGATGCGGTTGCAGATAAATTGGTGAAGCACCTTAAACCAATGACAACGGCGATCCAGAGTAATGACATAGAGTTAATGGCTAAGTATGACGATTTGATGATGCCTGGGATGGAAGAGTTACTGATTGAATTTCGTAAGACGAAAGCAAGGAAGCGCAACTTATCTTATTTCAGTGCGCCGAGGGCGGAGCATAAAGTGTTACTTTTTAACATGCTAACCCAAAGCTCTATTGGTAAGAATTTAGCCCGCAAAGCGGTGTTAGCAATTTTTCTTGAGCACCCAGATATGGTGATTTCGGATATGGTAACCGCAGCTAAAGAATGGATCTTTAGTATGGACAGCAAACCAGCCAAAAATACTGGACGCAATGCAAATCGACGTAAGGAGTTAACGCAGGAGGAAAACGAGGAACTCGACGAATTGCTTCATTCCACATGGTGTATGGATATGATGCGCGAACAACAGTTCTTAGATTAACTAGTTGCGGCAGAGGGTTAATATGTTAAACATTCCTTATCCTCTGCCTGACGAATTAGTCTGTAGCGTTATAGCTCGTGCACAAAGACGTTTAGGTATTCACAGCCCAAAATTCGCAAATGAATATTTGCTGAGTAATCGTAATATTATTGCCACACCTGACCTACCATCTCAGCTAGGGCTGTTCTCGAATCAATTAGAATATCAGCCTGTAACCTCAATTGATTTGGCATATCGACATACCTTGCTACCACTTTATGCACCATTTATCGAAGAAGAAAGGCGGCAAAAATGCCTAATGTGGATGAAACGAAAATGTGATGGCAATGTTCATTTCACGGTTGGATGCGCTGCATCTAGATTAAATAAACCCGAGTTCCTACGCTATTGCCCTTATTGTGCGAAGGAGCAAATTAAAGAGCATGGGGAAGCTTACTGGCTTCGTATTCATCAAATACCGAGCATTCATATCTGCATTAAACATCAAAGCTCGTTATCGAACGTAAATAAGCGAGTTCAAAAGATACACAGGCATGCGTTTCAAACGTTAAGAACTCAAGAAGAATTGAGTATTAGCGAGGCAACTTCTGCTCACGTTGAAGTACAAGCTCGTATAGAGAAGCATGTTTCAGTACTTCTTAACTTAGCACCGGCGACGAGTCCATCATTTAATCAATGGTCTAATTTTTATCAAAGTGTTTTACATGAAAAAGGCTATGGCAAAGGACAATATGTTTGCTTTGATAAAGTTATGGAACAGGTGGTATCACGATGGCCTATAAATTGGCTTAAAAAGGAGAGTCTCTGGCTGTTAAACAAACAATCGAGCTGGCTGCATTCAATTATCCGTAAACACAGAAAGTCATTTTCATTCCTTGAGCACATTGTACTGCTTGATACCATTTATGAAGGGGCTTGGTCGATGGACTCAATTTTGAAGCAAGTGCCTTCGACTGAGGAGATACCAAATAGTACGCATATCTACATGAGTCCTTTGGATGATTCAGTTGTTCATATTAACAAATCTAAATGGTTAAACCTGGTCAAACGTTATGGTACCAAATTGGCCAGAATAAACGGTGGCGGCGCTATCTACACTTGGTTATACCGTTACCATAACAAGTGGCTANCTTAAGACAAATAGCCATTATCAACGGCCAATTCAGTATAAAAATAACCGAGTCAACTGGCAGGCAAGGGATTGGCGTATCGTTCGTGCAATGTATCGGATTCTGTATGATTCAGAGGCTGACTTAGATTGTCCTAGACGTTCAGCCTTGTGGTTCATTCACCAACTAGAACACTCGGCCACAGTCCAGAAACAGCTAGCCAAATTACCATTAACTGCCGCATTTCTAGAGCGATATGCCGAAGACACGGCGGATTACCAAATTCGTCGGCTAACTCGAACTCTATCGAAATATAGCTCACAAATGCCCCCAGTTTGGAGACTTTTTCGCGAGTCAGGTTTGAGTGACGAGCGGATTACTGCTCAAGCAAGAGAGTTTATTGAATGTGTTTTGTAATGAGGTGTTAACGTGGATGTATACGAAGTTGAATTACAGTTTAGTGTCGGAGACCACACGCTATCAATGGATGAAATTGACGACAAGCTATATAAAGGCGGATTTGATGACGCATTGGTTGGCCATGGTTGTAAAGGTCGAGTAAGCATTGCATTGAGCCGTCAGGCTGCTAGTGAAAAAGAATTAATCGGTAATACGCGAGTATTAATAGAGAAAATCTTTCCCCAAGCGACTTGGCTTACGATGAGTAATGGAGTGGATTATGGCAATAAACAAAAACGCTTAGATATTGGTGTATTAATGGAGGGCTTAGTAAATATTGATGTGAAAACGAGCCGCGGGTTTGTCGATGTTCCTGAAAACAAGGATGCTTTACACCTAGCGCGGTATTTTGGTGGGGATTTACTCCAAGCAACTGCAAACGGATTAAGTATGCAAGACGTAATTAATAATCTAGGTATCACTGAAAAGTATTTTATGACGTTATTAGTGAGAAGGAGCGTATTGACATGGCTTTCGCTAAGAAGCCTGAGATTATGGCAGGCATGCCATTCGAGTTCTGGTTACGAACTCAAAAAAATTGATAAATGAAGTTGGGCTAGATGTTATCTTAGATATTTGGATTTACAGCACAATAAATTGATAATTCGCATGTAGTGACAAAAAGAAATTTTAATGTATGCTACTTTAAGAAGGACTTTATAAAAATAATAAAAGTGGTATAATCCGCGCGTTTTTGTTGGTTATATCGGCTAAAAAACACTTTTGGAGGGAAATATGGTTAATATCAACGATGTTTGCGATTATATAATTGTAAAACTGACTGAAGCTGGTGACACTCCTTCTGTATTAAAAATTCAAAAGCTTCTTTACTACGTGCAATCTTGGCACCTAGCGATCAACAAAACGGCTCTATTCAATAGTAAGTTTCAGGCTTGGATTCATGGCCCTGTAAACAGAGAAATCTATAACCGCTTCGTAAATACTAAATTTATGTATTCAAGTGTTGGTATGTCAGATTTACTTGGCGGGCAGGATAAGTTGAGTGAGGAAGATAAACTTTCTATAGACGACGTTTTAGATGTTTATGCAAAGTTTACAGGAAGCCAGCTGGAAGAAATGACCCATAAAGAAGATCCTTGGCTAAATGCGCGGGGCTCACTTACTCCTTGTGAGAGATGTGAAACTGAAATCAATGAAAAGGACATGCAGCAGTTTTACGCTAGCCGTCTTTAGGAAGTTCAATGGCAAGGATAAAGCCTGTTTTAGACGCTTCTTCTCCTGAACCGCGTCCCCAACCCAAAGTTTCCAGAGTGAGTGACGAAAAGTTTTGGACTTTTAGTTTCCGTTTCTTTAGACAAATTGAATTTTTTGGCTTGGATGGAGCTAATATTAGCGCAACTTGGTTTTCTTCTTTATTTGCTCGCTTTCAGGACTTATCAGACAAAAAACTATCAGAATTTTTAGCTGATAATGCTACGCAAGGAACATCTGGGTATAGATTCCATCAAATTAACTGGAGACAAAAAAACATTCCAGTTCAACGGGCGGATATAAACTGGCTACCAAAAGAATACCTTAATAACGACGTAGAATATCCATTTTTTCAGTTTCAAATCTCAAAAAGTAATGGTCGTATAATTGGTTTCTTTGATGAAAATTGGAATTTTAATATACTACTTCTTGACCCATTACATAACATGCAACCGTCTAAGTCACACGGATATTCTGTAGATCCTTGTAGTCCCTTGGCATGTGAGTATACAAGTTTAAATGCAAAATTTGATTCATTAAATGGCGCTGAGTGTGACAGCGAAAATTGTGGATATAAAGCTCAACTCAATTCTTGGGAACAAACTCAATTTTATTCACAAAATGTCATTTTACATTTTCTTGAAAGCGATATGGCTCTGGCTGCTCAGCAGCACATCGACAATAGTAAAGTTGATAGCTTCACTGACATCTTTGAATCAGGAATAGTTTACCTAAACGAGCAGTAGTAAAAATTAAAGACATTCATTTAGTTGCTTGTCTAATTAGGTATTATAAATAGCTACTGTTTTATTATGAAAACCCAGATCTACAGTAATTAGGGGTTATGTAAACAGGGGCGGATAAAATCTCACATCGTGTTCTTTGCTTGCAAGTTCAGTATCGTTCACCAACGACATATGCATTACTGTAAGATATAGGTTATTTCAGTTGATGCCTTTCAATATTAATTCACTTTCCATCCTTGTTTCTAAGTAGAGCTAACTTAGGTGCCTAGAGGAAAAATCCTACTTTCTAACCTTATTTGAACACGCATAAAAACGGATACTGATTTTTAAAGAAAAGTGATCAACGCTCACTTTCCAACTTAGTTAACAGATGACACCTGTTAAAGATAAAAAGGCGCTTAATGCGCCTTTTTTTGTACCTCAAATCCTGTTAGATTAAATAACACACTATTTTCTAAAGGATTAGTAATGCGTTTATTAACCGCTGTTTTTATATGTAGTTTATTTATATTTTATTCTAGTAGCACACTTGCAGAGCCTGATTTAAAACAGCAAACCATTAGCTATACGCAACAAACACATACTATTAATTCAGCAGTTTTAAATGAGCAACGTACCGTTGTAGTCCAGCTTCCAAAGAGTTATCAAGCTAATCCAAACAAAGTTTATCCGGTCATTTATCGTCTTGATGGTGCGGATAACATACCGCTTATAAGTGCTGTGATGGAGCGATTACAAAATGATAATCGTGCGCCTGAAGTTATTATTGTCGCTATTGAAAATACCAATCGCTTAAGAGATTTATACCCCACAGTTAATAAAGAGCCACAAGGTCCAGTAGGTGAAGGCGGTGGTGCAGTAAAGTTTTTAGCATTTATTGAGCAAGAGCTTATGCCCTTAATTAATAAAAGTTACCGTTCGCACAACTTTAATGTAATTGCTGGGGCTTCTGCGGCAGGCGTGTTTGCACTTTATACAATGCAAGCTAACCAAGATCTTTTCCAAGCACACATTGCTTACAGCCCTGCGGTTTGGTGGAACTATGGCGCACCGGTAAAAGCAACTAAGGCGTTTATCAATAAATCAAAAGACCTAAATAACTATGTTTACATTAATATAGGCGAAGAAGCTGGCTTAATGCGTGAGCGATATAATGAACTTCAGCAAGCTTTAGAATCTAATAGCTTGCCAAATTTACGCTTCTTTAGTGACGCGTTTGATGGTGTCTCGCATAACCTGACTTCGGTTGCTGGTTCATTTAATGCCTATCACAACTTATTTTTACCTAAGCAAATGCCTATGAGTGCTTTAAGCGATGATATAGAGTCTATTGATGTTTATTATAAAAAGTTATCTCAGCAATGGGGCGAGCAGATTGCGCCACCGGATCGCGCTGTTAGATCACTCGGTTATAACTTAACGGGCAGCAAGCAATTTACCCGTGCTATTGAAGTGTTTAAGTACAATATAAAAAACCACCCAAAATCAGTCGATGCGTTTTCAGCCTTATCTTATGGCTATGAAATGCAAGGCGATACTCGCCAAGCGCTTGAACAGATGGAGTCTGCTTTAGCCATTACAAATGACTCATATCCTTATATAAATTATTTAAGAGAAACAAAAGCTAGGTTACAAGCAGAACTTAGCAAGAACTAATAATATTGCTAACTTAGTTGTTGGCTTTTTATGAAAGCCTCTTTAAGTTTGGAGTGCTCACGGTGACAGTCAAAATTCCTCGAAGCTTGTAGCTCGACGCTCGCAGCCATTACTTAAACCACATTAAAATCACTAATCCCTACTTAATAAGCGCTAAATACGCTAAAATTACAGGCTACTTTTTTAGCAATGAGCCCGTAATATTCATGACCTCAGCAACAAGCCCTAGCACCTTTAACGATCTTGGCCTTATTCCAGAGCTACAAGCTCGTTTAACCGATTTGGAATATAACCAACCTACGCCAATTCAAGCTAAGGCGATTCCAAGTGTACTGGCTGGTAGCGATTTAATTGCAGGGGCAAATACTGGCTCAGGTAAAACAGCGACGTTTGCTTTACCAATGCTACAAAAGTTATTTTTAGAGCAAGGCGTTAAAAAAGCAGCGAGCAAAGGTAATTTTGTCACTGGGCTTATTTTGGTACCTACGCGCGAGCTTGCAACGCAGATGGCCGATAGTGTTAAATCGTACTCTGCCAACTTTAATGGCGCGATTAAAACCGTAGCTGTGTTTGGTGGTGTGTCGGTTAATACACAAATGCAGGCTCTACGCGGCGGCGCCGATATTATCGTGGCAACACCAGGGCGTTTGCTCGATTTAATCTCAAGCAATGCTATTAAGCTCGATAAAGTAACTACCTTAGTGCTTGATGAAGCCGACCGCATGCTAAGCCTTGGCTTTACCGAAGAGCTTGCCGAGCTGTTAGCGCTTATGCCTGCTAAAAAACAAACTATGTTGTTTTCAGCAACCTTCCCAGAGCAAGTCACACAATTAACGCAAGAGCTGTTAACCAACCCAGTTGAAATACAAGTTCAAAGTAAAGACGAAAGCACGCTTGTACAGCGCGTATTTACAGTTAATAAAGGCGAAAAAACTACGGTTTTAGCGCATTTAATTAAAGCGCATAAATGGCGCCAAGCGCTTATTTTTGTAAACGCTAAAAAAGACTCTGAGCACTTAGCAGGTAAGCTTGAAAAGCGTGGTATTAACGCACAGGTATTTCATGGTGATAAAGGCCAAAGTGAGCGTACTCGCGTAATAGAAAAATTTAAAGCGGGCGAAATAGAAGTACTTATTGCCACCGATATAGCAGCCCGTGGTTTAGATATTGCCAAACTGCCTGTTGTTATTAACTTTAACTTACCGCGCAGCCCCGCTGATTATATGCACCGTATTGGCCGAAGCGGCCGTGCCGGTGAAGTTGGCCTAGCGTTATCGTTAATTGATTACGAAGACTTTCATCACTTTAAAATAATCGAAAAGAAAAACAAACTGCGTTTAGAGCGTGAAGAAGTAACCGGTTTTGCGGTAAACCAAGCAAATCTTGATGCAGCACAATCACTTAAAAATGAAAAGCCAATGGCAAAGCCCGCCGGCACAGGTAAGAAAAAGAAAAAAAATAAAGCCGACGTTGAAGATGTGTGGAGTGGTTGGAGAAAAAGATAAGCTTTAGTACATATAAGTCATTAAACTCTAATTATTAAAAACCCTGCAAATTTGCAGGGTTTTTTTATTAGCTAATATTGCTATACAGCATATTAAAACTTAGACGGAGCTGGTGGCACCACTAAGGGTTGCTTAGGATTTTCTTTAAGCTCCTTTAATAACTCTTGTACAGCACGCTCTATCGATGGATCTTGGCCTTTATAAATAAGCTCTGGGCGATCAACCACTTTAATATCAGGAGCAACGCCTTCGTTTTCTATAATCCAGTTACCTTGGGTATCTAAAATACGGAATGTAGCAGCAATTACTTGCCCGCCATCTACAAGAGCAGGGTTGCCAGAAATACCAATTAAGCCACCCCACGTACGTGTACCAATTAGCTTACCTAAACCCGCTTGGCGAAAGTAGTAAGGAATTGCGTCGCCGCCTGAGCTTGAATAGCCGTTTATTAGCATTGCTTTAGGACCGTCGTGTGCAAACTGTGGCGTTTTAGTCGGCTCGGTGCCTCGGCGTTTCCAATAGTTAAGTGGTTTACGTGCAAGCCAGGTGATCATATGCTCAGGAATATAGCCACCGCCATTGTAACGGTCATCAATAATCATGGCGTCTTTGGTGGTTTGCGGCATGTAATTTTTAAACATGGCGCGGTTACCTTCATACGCTGTATTTGGCAGGTGTACGTAGCCAATACGCCCATTTGATAGCTTATTTACGTAGGCTGCACGCGAGTTAACCCAATCTAAATAACGTAGGCCTTGCTCACTGGCTACAGGTTTTACTGTTACTTGCCACGCGCCTTTGCTACGCGGTTTACTGTTTAGCACCAGCTCCACTTGCTCGCCTTGGGTGTTTTCAAGGAGTTCGTAAAAGTTAGCCACGTCTTTAACCGAGCGGCCATTTACCGCAATTATGTAATCGCCGTTATGTGCTTTTACGCCTGTAGTGCCTAGCGGAGAGCGGAAATCGTCATGCCAGTTTTCACCTTTAAAGATTTGCTCTATTTTTACATAACCCGATGGATCGCTTGCAAGCTTAGCGCCTAATAAACCGTGGTTTTTACGCTCGGCTTTTGGCATATCGCCCGATTGCACGTAAATATGGCCTGAGTTAATTTCGCCAGCAATTTCGCTAAGTACGTAATCAAGGTCGCTACGGTGGCTAATAGCATCAGCCATAGGTTGGTATTTAGCTAAAATAGCATCCCAATCTTGACCGTGGTGGTTTTCGTCGTAGAACCAGTCACGCAATGTGCGCCAGCCTTCTACGTACATTTGTTGCCACTCAGCTTGCGGGTTGATTTTAAGCGTCATTTTGCTTAAATCGAGCTTGTTGGCGTCTAAGTCTTGCTTGGGTTTAGGCTCAATCAAGCTGTAACCGCCGCTTGTATGTACAAGCAGGTGCTCGCTATTGCTCGATATAGTGTAATTACTAACGCCTTTAGCCACGGTTTCTAGCTCGCTATCGTGTTCGGTGCCTATAAGTTGTAATCCGCCATTGGCAAGTGTCAGTACGCCGTCTTTTACTGCGGTTAAGCCACGGTAATCGCCCGCAGGGGCATTAAGCGCGGTAACACGCTGCATAAAGTCGCTGCTTTGCAGTGCGTTTTTAACTTTTTTGTCGTCTTCTTTTTCGTCTTCTTTATCTTTTACAATCGTGGTTTCGTCACTTTGTAAGGCAATAAGCGGTTTAACACTGTCGTTTACTGCAGCCGCATAAATACGGGTGGCGCGGTTAAACATGTAGTCAAACTCGTAGCTGCTAAACGCAAGGTTAAAGTCGCGCTCAGAGCTAAAGTAAAGGTATTGGCCATCTGGCGAAAAAGTTGGGTTTTGCTCGTTACTCATTTCGTCTGTTAGGCGCGTTACCTTTTCTTTTTTAAGGTTGTAGTGCCACAGTGAGGCATAACGGTTTTCGTTATTTTTAACATACACAATGTCTTGGCTGTTAGGCGACCACATATATTGAGTAATGCCGTCTTCGTCGTAAATGCCGGTATCAATTTTGTGTTGCTTGCCCGATTTTGCATCTAACCACCACAGTGTGTGGTTTTTATCTGCAAATAATAATTTTGAGCTATCAGCTGACCAAATAGGCGTAAAGCGCCAAATAGTGCCATTACTAGTGAGTTGTTTAATGGCATTATTTTTACTGCGATCTTTTAAGTAAATTTCGTACTCGCCGCTTTCATCGCTCATGTAAGCAATGTAACGCCCATTTGGCGACCAACTTGCGTCTATTTCACGGCTCTTATCTGTGTACGATAAGTTACGCGTAGGGCCTTGTTTAACAGGTACACTAAATAGCTCGCCACGGGCTGTAAATACAGCACGTTTGCCATCGTGAGAAATCGACATAGAATCAATAAAGTCGCTTACATTTTTGCTGTACGGCATAGCGTATTGGCGCACACCTGCAATGTTAATGCTCAGCTTAGTGCTTTTTTGTGTTTTTGCGTCAAAGCGATATAAGTAACCGCCGTTTTCGTAAACAACTGCATTAGGGCCTGCTGAGGGCCAAAGTACGTCAAAGTTTTTAAAGTTGGTGAGCTTTTTAGGCTCACTGCCTTTGCGATATTGGTAAAGGTTTAGTGTGTAATCACGATCAGATACAAAATAAATATTGTCGCCAACCCAGGTAGGTTGTTGGTCGGTTGCACGGTTAGTAGTAAGTTGCTCTGAGGTGTTATTTTCTAAATCGTAAATCCATACATCTTGCGCGCGCCCGCCACGGGTGCGTTTCCAGGTACGAAACTCACGGTCAATAGGCGTATAAACATACTTGCTACCATCTGGGGAGAGCATACCGCCGCCTGTTTCTGGAATAGCTAAAGGTTGCTCAAGGCCACCGTCTGCAGGGACCATATAAGGGCGACCCATACGTTTACCCCATGGTGTGCGGTTTGCTCTAAACACCACATTTTTACCATCGGCGGTCCAATCTAAAACGCGGTAATCAAAACCACCACGCGGCGGCATTGGGCCAACATCGTTGTAGTATGTAAGCTGCTTAAGGCCTGAACCATCGCTGTTAATTACATAAACTTGGCGGCTNCTGCCGTTATACTCAGCCGAAAACGCAATGCGCTTACCATCAGGAGAAAATTTAGGAAAGGTTTCAAAACCAATGTGGTCGGTTAAACGTTTGCTTTCGCCGGTTTGTGTATTAGCAATATAAATATCGCCGCTGTAAACAAAGGTCACGTTTTGGTTATGAATATCAGGAAAGCGTAGTAAGCGAGTGTCTTTAGTTTCATAGGCCGATACGCTCGGTGCAATAACCGCAGCCAAGGCAAGAGCCAATGTTGTTAATTTTTTCATGGGATTACATCCTATATTAATAGCTGTTACATCATAACAATAAGGTTATAAATAGCGATGCACTTGCGATAAAAGGTCTGTTACAAAATGTGAATAAAAAAAGGTTGGCATTAAAACGCCAACCTTCAAGGGAGTACTCTTTTTAAAGAGTGAAATTAGTGGTCGTGATCGTTGTCTTCTTCCTCTTGCGCAATACCAAGCCAAGTAATTGCACTAGGAGCAAAAGTAAGCTCAACCTCACTTTCAATTTCTAAGTCTTCAAGGTGTACTTGCACAACGTGCTGAGCAATAGGGTCCGCTACATAAGCAAACTGACCATTTTGCGCCACTGTCATGCTAAAGCTCATGCCCTCTGGCATGGTTGATACATCTTGCTCGGTAATATCAACTTGGCCTTCAAGCTCCCAATGCATTTCGCCATCATGGTCGTGTGCGCTAAATACATTTAAAAAACCTAAGCTGTCTAATATTAAAAAGTGCTCGCCATGGGCAGAAAAAGAGTACGACACAGCATTTGCGCCATCGGCTAGTTGCCATTCTAGTTCTTCCATTTGTGCTGTTGCTGGGTTAATAGTTACAATTACGGCTTCGCCGCCACCATGGCCAGATGCTACGCCAATAAAGGTCTCGCTATCTTGGTGGCCATAAATACTACCAATGCGTAAATCGCCAACGGCTGCAATGTTCGCTATTTTTTCAGCTTCGTATTCATCATCGTGCTGGTGGGCTAATAACACACCATCGCTACAACCAAATGCCACGTAGTCGTGGTTTTGTGCCGCGCCGTGTAAATCAGGGCACGTAAGGTCTAAGGTTTGTTCTAGCTCATATTCACCATCATGAAAATGATAAACACCTACTTGGTCTGGCAGTACTTTAGCAACCGATGTGCTTTCGCTGTCATCACGGCGAAGTGTTGATAATAAATGCTCACCGCGAGGCTCTGCTACACCGTGCATATTAATATCGTAGCTAATACCCGGTAGCGTTGCTGTTGCGCTGGTTATGTCGTTATCTGTTAATACTTCAACAGAGGCAACCGTGCCTGATTCTGCATCACCATCATAAAAAACAGCTAATTGGCCGTCATGTTTTACAAGGTGAGTAGGGCGGCTGCCACTTGTTAGCTCATAACTGCTAGCCGCTGGGCTTTGCTCGTAGTCGTGTAAATGCTCGCCATGGTCTTCACGCCATAAACCACCATCAATAAAGCCTAAGTAATCTTGTGCGCGGCTTGCAATAACGGCATAACGAAAATCAGGTGATGACGATAGCGTGTTTGAATCATTCGTCAGGGTAAATGTTTCAAGTAAAGCGTTGTCATCTAGGTCATAAAAGCTGGCTTCGTTGCTATCGCCTGCAAGCACAGCTAATCTGCCCAATGAATCAATTGTGTAGCCATCATCATGGTCGTGATCATCATCGTCATGATCGTGCTCGTCTTCTACAACAATAGGGTCTTTTTCTACAATATTGGTCTGGGCATCGCCACAGGCTGTAATAAATGTAGTGCTAATAGCCAGTGCAATAAGCTTTAATTTGTATAGTTTTTTCATGTTTATTTCCTTTAATTATAATTTTTTAATGCTTAAAAATAACCGCGAATGCCTAGCGCAAAGCTACGTCCTGGACGTGGTGCTATATCTTTTACAAACGAGCTGTGCACGCGTGCTTCTGTATCTGTTAAGTTGGTGCCTCGCAGGTACACAGACATATCTTGGTTTAATACTGAAAGGTCGTAAGAGATGCTTGCATCAACCAATGTGTAGCCGTCAGTTGCTGTTTCTTGTGGGGCTGTGCGGTCTTGCTTTTGATAGCGAGTAACGTGAATATGCGCACTGAGTTTATCTGTTTGGTAGCTTAGTTCGCTGCCAAAACGAAGCGGTGGAGTACGGGGTAAATCGCCGCCGTCTTTTAGGCGTGCACGAACGTAATCTGAGAATAAATCTACTTTAAATTCATCGGTTAATTGCCACGCAATGTGCGCTTCAAACCCGTGTAAAATTACGTCGTCTGTTTTAAATAAATAAACCGGCAGTTCTGATGAATGGTCGTGTTCGTCAGCCTCTTCTTCTTCATCGCCATGGTCGTGGCCACTTTCGGCGAATAAACCAGTGTCTATTTGGTAATAGTAATTATCTACTTGGTTGTAAAAGGCATTTAAAATAAAGCCAACATCACCTTGGGTTTTACGTAGTGTTAAATCGATATTATTGGCTGTTTCTAGGTCAATTGTTTGACTAGATAAACCTAAATGGCCGTCTTCATCTAAATCAAATAGTGCGCCTACTTCGTAGGTACCAGTACCAATGTGTGGCCCAAACGATAACAATTCAGAAGCAGAAGGCGCACGTTCAGAGCGCGATACAGAAAGTCCTAAATTATAGTTAGGTGTAAAATCCCACACTACGCCTGCAGATAAACTGATTGGCGTAAATTCGTGCTCTACGTCAAATACACGAGTGGTTTCTGCGCTTTCTTCGTGGTCGTGATCATGCTCGTCGGCTTCTTGCGCCTCATCGTGTGCATGAGCGTCAATATTTGGCAGTAATACGTCGCCTGCTTCAATTGTTACACGCTCAATACGCCCACCTAGCTGCACTAAAAAATCACCAAAGTGCCTTTCTTCCATTAGCGCTACAGCAAAGCTTTCGGTTTCTGATGGAGGAGTAAAGGCCTCTTCACCTTGTGCTTCAACATCGCTTTGTTTGTAATGAAAGCTAATGCCGCCATTCCACTCGTTAAATTGGTTATGTAGTAGGTCTATACGAAATTCGTTTGTTTCGTTTTTAAATGTGGTGCCTACAGCGCCACCTTCAATTTCAGCGTGTTCGTAGTCGGTGTGGCCAACGCGAAGGTTTACTTTGTTTAGCCATTTATTATCTAGGTTGTACTCACCTAATAATTGCACTTTAGTTTGCTCTAAATCAGCAAATACGCTTTCTTCTTCGTCGCTGTGCTCTTCCTCTTCTTCCTCGCCGTGCGTATGGCCCGGAATACCGTATTGACGATTAAATTGCTCTACTGCTAAGCCAATAAATCCGTTATCCATTAAATAGCTAGCGCCAACAGTAAAACCGTCAGACTCTTCATTACTGTTTTCAACAGTGTAATCGCCGCGATGCTCTTCACCGTCGCTATCTATCTCANCTTCACGCCAAAATGCATCGGCGTAAAAAGCCACCGAGTCTGTGCCTGTGGTGGCATTAAACGAGGCTACTTTTTGGTTATCTACTGAGTTATGTTCTAGGTTCCACTCGCCGCGTGTTGTGCTGTCGGTTGGTACGCGGTTATCTACCACATTTACTACGCCACCAATGGCGCCACTGCCATAAAACAGTGTTGCAGGGCCGCGCAATACTTCAATTTGTTGTGCGGTAGACGCTTCTGATGCAACAGAATGATCGGGGCCAACGCGCGACACATCACTTACATCAAGGCCATTTTGAGTAATAAGTACACGCGGGCCGCTTAAACCACGAATAATTGGTGTACTGGCTACCTTCCCGTGAAAGTTAGTATTAACGCCTGGAAGTTTTTCAAGGCTGTCGCCAAGGGTTGCAGCTTGTTGTCGTCTTAGTTGTTCGCCAGATAAAACACTAACAGGCGACGCAGATTCCATTGCCGACATATGAATAGGGGTCGCTTCAATATCAATAACTTCAATAGGCGAGCGCTTTAAATTAAACGTAACCGATTGGTTTTCATCATTCGTTATTGTTATATCGCGATGAAGGTGAGCATAACCTGGCGCCACAACATGAAGCTCTTTTAAGCCATTGTTTAGCTCTGCTATTACAAATTTACCGTTTTCATTGGTGGTTACTTTAAGGTCTGAGCCTTCAACTTCTACTGTTGCATTGGTAACTACTTTACCTTTGTTGTTTAAAACAACGCCCTCTATTGTGGATGCAAGCACACTTGCAGGTAATAGAGCTGCTATGAGCACAGCTAATTGTGATCTACGTTTCATTTGACTACCTTGTTAGATGTTATATTATATCAATTATGCGAGAAATGTTATAATGTATCAATAGTAATTAACTGTTGTTACTAAAATGTCTCTTTAAAAGTAACGCTTTTGAGTAGAGGCACTAATTTAGTAGAGGAAATAATGAAGTCGAGTCAAAGTGTTATGGATCGTATGGCGATTGGGTTATCGTTAATGTGTACAGTGCATTGTTTTGCAACCCCGGTTATTTTAGCGCTATTGCCAAGCTTTGCTGTACTGCAAATAGATGGTGAACAATTTCATTTATGGATTCTTGCGGCGGTATTGCCCACCAGTTTATTAGCATTGAGCCTAGGCTGTAAAAAGCATAAACGTTTACGTTATATGGCCTGTGGCGTTATTGGGCTAGCCTTTATGATATGTGCTGTATTACTAGGGCATGAGGTTGCCGAAAAAGCGTTTACTTTAATTGGGTCGGCGTTTATTGCTGCGGCTCATTGGTTTAATTACCAACAATGCCTTAAACATAATGACGAAAAGTGCCCGTGTTCAAGCACTGAATCTGATCAGGCAGCTTAGCGTTATCAGTGCTACAAACAGCTAACATGTAGCACTGCCTTTCAATATTTAACTTTGTTTTTTAATAGCCTAAAGCTAAAAGTGAGTTAAAGTAGTCATTCAATATCGATTATTACGCTTGGCTTAGGTTAGGGCGTGCTGATCTTTGCGGATTGAAATTTGTTCAATCTAGGGGCGATTAAATCGCGGCGCGAGGTTTGCAACCTAGTGGGCTAAGTAAAAACCGAGTAAAGCTTCCGCGTCCTGCTCACGCCCCTTACCTACATCCATGTAGGCAACAAAGAGTTTAT
>NZ_AUTO01000096.1:0-3466 GCF_000498055.1 Pseudoalteromonas sp. TB51 | reverse complement strand
TGCGCCTTGCTGTTGCATAATACGGGCTTGGCTGGCACCTAATTGCTGATTTGCGGCAACTTGGCGTTGTACCGCTTGGGGAATGCGGTTTAGTTCGTTTACGTTTTGGCGCGCACCGGTGGTAACTGCTTTACCGTCATAACTTAAGCGTAACGCCAAATTCAAGTTGTTGCTCATCGGGTCGCCTTATTAGTCCAATTATGGTGCGCTCTAGGGTTTGCAGTTTTGCAAAATCATCGGGATTAAGGGTTATATTTGCATAGCGCCAGGCTATATCAGCCCTGGCATAATCAAGGGCAATTTCTACCCCTTGGTTATCCCGTTGCCATTGGCTGNGCTAGCGGTAGTCAGTGCCACTACAGCCGCATGGTTAGGGGGCAATACAAACAATGTCTCGTCTTTGTTTGGCGCTGTTTGTTTAGGTGCACCAAAATGGGCTTCGTCGTCATCAATGGTTTTACTGTCTGCTGCTAGGTCGCCCAAAAACCACCTAGCAACATCGGCTAGTTTTTTTCAGTGATACGGTACTGGGCGTTAATACACTCAACACTTAAACGGGCAGTAATGCCGCTGTATGCCAGCATTTCTTCAAGGGTGCTTTTATCAAAGGGTACGTCTTTACCATCGTCGATAAAGTCATCCCAACCCACTAACAATGAGCGCACAATCTCACCATCATTCGCACCTTGTTTTTCAGTCAGTGTTTTAAGCTCGCTTTCAGATACCAATTTAATTTTTGCGGTAAATTTAAAAATAACCCCACCAAACTCAAAATTAAGTGGGGCGCTGATCAATGCAGTTTTTAACTCGGTTAGTAATTTTAATTTCATTGTGTCTTCCCTTGTAAAAGGTAAATAAAAAGAGGTAAAAAGGCGCTCCCCCCTTATTCAAAAACTATCGTCAGTTCGTCATAACCAGCACCGCTGGGCACTAACTTACCGTCAAACTCATAACCGGTTAATTCTGAGTCCAGGCTTGTGTATTTAGGCCACGGCATTTGATAGCGGCCAATAATGGTGACTTTTTTACCTGCAGCAGTGCCGTGGGTAAATTCAAAGTTTTGCACTTTGCCAACATCGTCAAACGGGTTGAAGGTGGCCAGTTCTTCGGCGGTTAGCGTAAAATTGGCGCTGCTTTCGTGACCGGTTATCATTATTTCTTCATGGTTAATGGCACGGTCAAATACCACGTTATTACCTAAGTCGACTGTGAGTTTGTGCAGGGTGCGTTTAACATCGTTAAGCTTAAAATCACTGCTGTTACTTACGCCGAGCACTTCGGGGCGCACCCAACGGTCCCAATCAACCGCAGGGGCGGCAGTACTTGCAACCGGCGCACTAAATAACCCTTTAAATTGCCAGTTAAGCATGGGTTTGCCTTTTTCAAGCGCAAAGCTCACGTTGCCTTTCATTTCGCTAATGTTGTGGGTATTTTTACCAAAACGTACTAAGCATGTAACTGCAACAGCTGCCCCTTTTGTAAACGTAACGCTGCTTGCATCAGCCACTTGCACCATGCCACAGGCTAATAACAGCGGAGCAAATGCAGGTTCGTTACCCACAGTGCCACTCATAGCCAATGGCGTTTTAAAATTAAGGCTTATATGCTCACCGTAAAATGTCTCAAGGCTGGCACCGCTATAACTGGTTTCTAGCTCGTCTTTTTCGCTTTCGCTTTCAAGGGTCAATTCAACTTCACTGGCATAAATAGCATGTAGGCCCGTTAAAGTTGTGCCCAAGGCATCCGCTAAAATGAGTTTGTCTTTAAATCGCCAACTCATGATTTAATCTCCACTTTAATCAGCTCACCACTTTTTAAGTTAAAAGCGCCGGCTAGCTCGTCTCTGTTACCTTTAGCACTTGCAAGCGCCTGGTTAACGTTTTCGGCAATCGTCATCGCGCGGGACTTTTTCGGGCCTGTATTTACAACAGCCTTTTGTTCAGCGTGTTTCGTTGATTGCTGTTCGGTTTGTTTGCTCATGGCATCACCTTCACAGTTACGGTATGTAGGCCAGTTACACTAAACTGGCACTGGTAAATTAGGTTATTGGTTTTTTTGTTAAGCTCAATGGTTCGACCCTTATCAAGCTTTATTGGGTCCCACCCAGGGTATTGGCATCCAGCAATAGCGGCTTTTACATCACTACGCAATTGCTTAACTTGTGCATCACTATGGGCATTACCTGCAGCGCAGGGGATCACAATCATCACCGCAAACACATCTTTAACCTGATACTCATCCATACCATGTACTTCATTGGTATTGGTGTTGTCATCGGCCAATGGCAATACAAACAACTGTGCACTGTGTACGGCATGCTCGCGAACATGGTTAAAGTCGCTAGCAAACCCAACCGTTGCATTAACGATTGTTTGGCTTAGCAGGGTTTCTATGTTGTTTAAATCAAAGTTAAATGCCATTTAAATGCTCTTTAAATTAACCAATCAGTAATAATGTCGTTAATCTCATTTTCTTGCACAGCCGCAATNGGCCGTGCGGGTAACGTCACGCTTTTATTGCGGCCAGTTTCACCACCATAATGGTTTATAGCTGCGTACTTTTCGCCTAAGCCATGCTCAAGCGTATTTCCGTTTACATTGTGCGTAACAGAGCCTGCAAGGTTGCGCTCATCAGTCAGCGTTAAACCGCCCCGGTCTTTTGCTGCTTGCGACTGCTCCCATTTACGGCCTTCGGGTGTTACTTCCCGTAAAAATCGGGTGGTGACGTCCATGTCTAAAAATGCACCAATGTCGTCCAATACATCAGCTGGATTACCGCTTACATTTGCAATTTGGGTTAAGCGGGGCAGTGCATTACCCGTTATGTGTATAAATACACCCGCCAATTTAATAACCTGGCCAGTTAAATTGAGAGCCTGCAGGTTTGGTTCGCATCCCAGTTCTTACGCCTGCAGGCGCATCTTCCTTAATTTGGATCACACCTTTACTAACCTTATCAAGCATCGCCATCGCGTTACTTTTAAGGGCTTTAAGGTTTTCATCAGCAATGTTAGGGGCTAACTCACAATGCATTAAATCGTTAGCAATGCCGGGTAAAACAGAGTTATTAATATCATCTTGGTTTAACGCAAACCGCGAAACATAGCCCGCTATAACTGCATTTACATTTTTTTGTGCTTGCGCATACCAGGCATTAATTTGCTCTTGCAACTCACTGTACGTCTCACTTAAAAGTGCGGCTTCAACATCATCACGCGTCACGCGAGTGCCTGGCTCGTTAAATTTATTCGACGCAAATTGCAACAGCGTATTAATACCTATTTTGTCTATAACTGCTTGTTCTGTAGTAAACATGCACACCTCAGTTAGTAAAAAAAAGGCCCGAGCAAGTCGGTACTGGGGCCTTTACACAGGGAACAACAATGATTAATTACGCTGGCGTAAGCACGTTGGTTAGCAAAATACCGCAGTCTTTCGCAATAATTTGTTCTTGTACGGCTTCGCCT
>NZ_AUTO01000095.1:0-8213 GCF_000498055.1 Pseudoalteromonas sp. TB51 | reverse complement strand
GAGCCATAGCGCGCGGTGAGCGCAAAGGTCATGCGGTTGTTATTAAACGAGGCGAGCGGATCGTGGTAAGTAAACGACAAGGTATCTTGCCAAACCTTTTGCAAATTAACTGCTTGGCCTTTTTTAGCGGTATTTAGACGCGCTTGGCCAACGGTTACATGCTCAAGCTCTAACACTTCTTTAATGTAGCTCCATGGCACTAAGCCCTGGTCGCCGCTGGTACCATTAAACGCTTTTAGTAGTTTAGGGTGAGTGCGCAACTTAGTTGCCACCGATTGCGATAATGTCATCGCATTAGGGCGCATTAACGGCGCATCTAGAATTTCTAGAAAGAACGGTAAAATATCAAGCGAGTCGTCATCTAAACGCTTGTGGCCTGCTGCAGCTAATGATTGAGTACTCCCAAAGTTAGCCGCTTTGTTATACATAGTTGCAACGCGTATTTCACGGTTAAGCAATACTAGGTCAGTTAAGCTTTCCGCAGCATGGGTGCGCGGGTTGTAGTTTGCCGGCGCATTTGTTACATCATCATTCGGTACTACATCAGATAGGCCATGATCAACCACTGAGCCTGTTCTCTCTTCAACACTAAACTCAACTTGATTGGGAGTTGATTTACGACCTATTTTATCGTCTACAACCGTAAACTTTTCACCTTTTTTAAATTCGGTCCACTTGTAGTTACGTAAACCAACAGGTGAATAAGGTGCAAGTGTATCCGCAACCAATGCTCTATTACGATAAGCAATGGCTATGGCCGTTTGCTCAACGTCGGGGGTAAATGGCATACCATTACTCATGGCAAATCCTCACTTTATAAATTTAAGTTAACCCAAGCGCATTAAGCGCTAGGAATTGTTGCTACTACATGTGGGTTTAAAAATACGTCGCCAATCACACCGGCTTCGCCATCTTCCATAACCCAACCTGCAACGAATACTTGTGTTTCACCCACAAAGTTAGCTGGGTCAAACTCAACCGCTTTACCTTCGCTATCAGCCACAATTGGCGTACCTGCAATTAATGCTTCACCAAACTCAATCGGTGCGCTTTGAGTCATTACCACGTCAACACGTAAATGTTCATCAGTGCCTTGCTCAGTAACGCCTGCATACATTGCGCTGGCATCAATCGCCAACCCAACATGAAAGTCTGCTGCTGCCGACACAACCACTAAACGGTTAGCCGGTATAACGTCTTCAGCGCTAAAGTTTCTAATTAATCCTGGTTGTGCCATGGTTCTATGCCTTTTTAACGTGGTCTAACGCGGCAGTAATGCTAATTTCAATGCCTTTGCTAGATTGTGATTGTTGAAATTCAAGCGCTTTCGCTGCCAATGTTTCTGCACTGTCGTCAGTGACTTCGCCGTCTTTGTCGTCTTTATTAAACTCGTGAGTTAAACCCGTTTGTTCAGGCAGACCCTTTAAAAAACCCTGAAACCATTCTGCTGGTTTTAGCGCCTGGCTATTACCGTCAGCGGCAGCAAACTCAAANCGCCGTCATCCAGCTTGGCCATAAACTCAGCCACACCTTCAGTATTGGTTAAACGCGGAGCTTTACCGCTATTTACTTCGGTGTTAATAAAGGTGTTAGCCGCTGCAACACGCTGCGCGTATTCAAGCTTCGCGTTTTTAGCGTTAGCTGCATCAATCTGGTCTTGCAGCGCCTTTCTTTCTTTTTCATCCATTGCATTGTCCTCTTGGGTGGGTGGGGTGGCGTCATCTTCGCCTTTACTAAATTCAGCACCTTCACCCTCAATCCCTTTAGCACGTTCGTGCTCAGCAATAATGGTTTCTTCTTTTAACCATTCGCCTTCGTAATGCGGCACAACTTTATCTGCCGCTTCACTACCAAAACGGTCAGTTAAAAAGCTGCGTAAATTGCTCATAAGGCGGGTAAGGGCGTTTGATGTGTGCAGCGATATGTTGTCAATATCACCGGCAGCAAATTCTAGGGTAAGGGTATCGGCGTCATCAGCTTGGTTAAACTGCCAGGCTAAGCCTTCAACCGCAGGGGCTTTACCGCCCAAATAGCCAATGTGCGCAAGTTGGTAGCCATTAGCCACTTTTTCAAGTTTTACTGAGCGGTTAGGGTAGCGCTTGCTTTCAACCGCTTGGGCAAACTCTGCACATACGTCTTCAGCTTTGGCAAACAATGAGCCACCAACCGCTTTTAATTCACTGGCCCAGCCCCAAGCAGGGTCGTCCATTTTAGGGTGGCCAATTACCAGCGGAGCGGTTTTAGGTTTAAAGTTGCTTACAACGCTGTTTAAATCAGCTTCACTAAATGTATGAGTAACGCCTTTAGAGTCAGTTTGGGTACCTGCTCTAAAAACTTCAAACCAATTAAATTTGGTATTTGGGGTTGTTTTGTTTGCCATGTTCCAAGTGCCAATAAACTTACTAAGTGGCACCCAGTGTATGGGGAGAGTGACTATTGAACCGCTGGAAAAGACTTTACAGCGTTAGGGGAGGGTTACGGATATAGGCTAAATTGTGTTGTTAGAGTTATCAAGTTGTTTTTATTCTTCGCTAGATAATTTGAGTTTCATATTTAAATCTCTAAATATCTCCGTCATTGAATTTAAACTATCTAAACTAATTAAATTGCCTTTAAATGAGTAAATATCTCTAAGGATAAATGACATACTCTCATGCCACTCTAAAATACTTAGAGTCAACATTCGGTCTTCTTCTAATTGGTTTTCTTTAAAATAAATCATGTTTTTCTTTTCAAATTCAATCACTAAGTCGAAAACCTCAACAATTTGTTCTTGAACTTCGATTTCATCACCAGAATTAATTAACTTATCAGTAAGCTCAACAAAATTATCAATGATATTAGTGCTTGGTTTAGGTGAAAACTCCATGATTGTAGAACTAGGATAAAGTAGTAAATATAACTCACGGCTTCGGATGCTAACGTGATGCTGTTTTTCTAAGTAATTACAATAAAACTCAAAATATTCGTGATGCTCAAAATAATTTTTGAGGTGGGTTTGTTGAACGGTTTGCTTTGATGCATGAAAACGGGCAACCATAACACTCAGTAATATCGATATTGGTAAAAGACCGATAGGAAACTTGTAATACTTAATAAATGAATCTAAGTGAGCAGCCGTAAAACCAAAATCGAACCTTTCATGTATAACTAGCTCTCTAGTTAAATTCAGACTAAGTAGTAATGCAATAATTGCTGGAGTTAATAGCGCAAACCAAAATGAACAGTTCTTATGTAATGCTCTACTTTCATCAATTTTGATACAACGAGTAAAAAATTTTAAAATCTTATTGTTCATTATCAATTCCCTTGAACATAATTTGCAGGGTACTATATTAGAGAAATCCAAATTAACCAAGGACTGGATATGCTAGCAAACAAAATAATCTTTTTAGTTATAGTTGGTTTAACTGCCTTTTACTTAAGTATGTTTTTTCAAAATAGCCCCATTCAAAATGTCGAATATGGTAAACCCGATGAAATATCACCTACTATGTACGATACGCTTACAAAGCTAATCGCTATCCAGCAAAACTCCGTGCTTACTACTTACATAAACAATCACTACACAGATGATGGTTACATTTCTACTGAAGAGTATGTATTAATAGCCCAACAGCAACTTGCCATAAATAAGCCGTTGCAATCTGAACTTAAAATAAATTACTCTCTAAAAAAGGCTAAATCAGATTTTGAAAAAGTATTACCGTTAAATCAGAGTTAAACCATGTTTAAACCATGTTTAAATTCGTTTGTGCTTGTTTAAACAAGGTTTATGTATGCCAATGTAGCCACCAAATAAAATAGGATGCTTAAAATCGCTTACAGGTGATTATGTTTTTTAGCCTTATACAAAAGCTGCACTAAAAATGAGTCATCTCAAGCTTTGAAGGTTATGCTCTCTATTTCATAATTCATTAAGAGTAAATTTCACATCAGAAGGTTTAGTTTCTTTGCGATCATAACGGTGTCTATCAAAGTGCTTTTTATAGCTAGTGTCATGGAGGTTTGCATGAACCACCTCGCGATGTGGTATTGCAATAGCAAACTTTTTGTAGACTCCCATTTTACTTTTCTTTTCGACATCCTCACTAGTAGCGTCACACTCTTCATTTAAGATGTGCTCTATAACGGGCTTATAATCAATCAAATAAATAAGGTCTTTCTTTTCATCACACCTGTAACCACTTAAAATAGGCAAAAGGTGAATATCATTACTATCAATACCGATTTCAGATATATAGCCTATATACACCTTATCGTTTGATAAAGTAAAAGCGATGGGTAAACCATATTCCCAAGAATTAAATGCAAGGTAAGTAAACTCAGGGGTTAAATCTTTCCTTGCCGCTCTTTTCCAGCTATTTAGAATAGGGTTCTCCTGCCTTTTTTTAGCTACCGTGTACTTAACCCTTGGAATAAACCAGCTAAATAAAAAAGTAAAAAAAAGTACAGAAATTAAATTTACAGTTTCAAAACTCTGTCCAACGGAAGGGCTTAATACACTTAATTGAGAGCTAAACCATGCTCCAATAGATTGAGCAAAGCAGTATTGAGCAATCACAGTGACAAAGATATATGCACATAAAAAGAGGATTAAGCCTGTAGAAGCAGCAAGCAAAAAAGTATGATAGCCTTTAGATGCCTCATATTTTGGGTAAAGTTTATAATTTGTTTTTCTGTAAATATGCCCAGCGATAGTAATAACTAGAATAAATATAACAGTAGGTTTTATCATAATTTCCTTATAAAAAAAGCGCCTTACGGCGCTTTTCTTTTGCTAGCTTTGTCTTACATAAGCTCTAGCTTGCCTAACCTGATCTTTAACTACTTCACTCTTTGATAGTGAATCTAAATCAGCAATAAAATACTTTCCACCAGAAACCTTTACTTTAATTTCGTCTGTATTTTCTTTATACGTAAAAAATTTCTTAATAAATTTAAACATACTACACCTCCATTAAAAGGGAAGTGATCCCTTAACCCAACCCATAGTCACAACTACTAAAAGTGATAATAGCAATATAATCCACAAATCAACCATTTTCAATAATAACCTGTGGACAATGCAGTAATAGTCGTGACTTTTCCTAGCAAGCATAATAATTCTATCTCGCTTTTACAAAAACCACCCCGTGAAAAATTCTCTATATCTACATCTAGTATTTACACGTAAGAGGTTAAAAGTTAGATTGTTTTTTTAATTTGAGGAAGATAACAATGAATGGAGATAATCCAGCAGCAAGGCTACATGCTATTTTAGTGAAAGCAAAAGGTAAGCCTAATAATCAAAATTGTAGAGCTATGTGGTCTGATATTTTAAATATTTCATCTGAAAACGAATCTAAGTTCTTAATGCACATGGGTAAAGTTTCAAGTCTTCCCTATGAAATTTTCGAATTTGTAAAAAATGAATACCCTAATCAATTAAGCACAACTACGCACTGGACAAAGCAAGTCAATAGTGCTTTTTTAAAGCAAGACTACAATGGCCAATTCAGTACTTTTATAACAAAAATCGATAACCATTCATTAGATAATCTCAGTTTATTGAGTGATCTAATCGCTGGCAAAACTAGCACAAAGGTTCTTCCTGAAGATTCATTAAATTCAATGAGAGTTAAGGTTCAAGATCTTATAGATGAAATGATTAAATCAGACTTATCAAAAGAATTTAAACAATACTTAAATAAGGCATTAAATCAAATACTAGAGCATATTAATTCATATATTATTACAGGTATAAACCCAATTATAGATAGCTTAGATATGGTTTTAGGTCATGCCGTTACTGATATTGCTTACAGAGATGAATTGAAGGAAAGTGGTTTCGGAGAAAAGTTACTCGGTGCTTTTCATTTTCTTGCTAGCTTTACTACTTTAGCAGCAGGTATTGCGCAACATGAAGACTTAGGTAAATTTTATTTGTCTTTAGTAAATTAAAAAAGCCCCTAACTAGGGGCTTCTTCAAACATTACACATCACATATGGGCTGAAAACGCTTTAAACTTATTCCAGGAAACAAAAAAGTTAGCGAACGCATTTAACATCACAAATACACCAACAATCATCACCACAGCCGCCAGCTTTATTGTTTTATCATTAATATCAAAGTTTGCTGTATCAGGAATAAACAGCACTACCAAAAAAATAAAACACACAGCCAATAATAACCCCATAGTAAAATGCAGCTTATTAACTAACTTAGGTAAGTAGCCTGTTAAGGTAGTATTACGTATTAGAGTATTGTCTTTAGCTGAGGCAAATAACGTGATCGAGGCCATTACAAAGCCAAACAAAATCCCTGCAATGGTAGACACCGCAGAGGCAATGGGTTGTATTTGCTTAGCACTAAAGTCAGCCACAACAGGCCATATAAACATGCAAATAACAAAAGACACGCTAGCCATAATCATAACATGGTGTTTTTTAGCACTTTGCCACATAGGTTATCCTAATCTCTGACGCTCTAAGCTCCCAAAGTATAATTCTAGCTCAGATTCCTTTGAGTCTCTAGCATCTTCCATCGCTTGCCACATTGCCGCAGCTGAAGGATAACGCCCTTCGATATTCACTTTTGCATAATAAACCAGTCTATCTGCAACTAAATCAATAGGGTGAGTTACCAGTGTATCGGCGTCTTCTAATAGCAATTTACATTTTTTAACATCAAACTTAGAGTTAAGTTCTCTGAATGCACCTTTCAAATTTGATGCTAAATACCTCTCATCAGCAACGTCCGATCTCGCATTCCCCCTAAGAGTCAGGTTTAGCATAGCCGTGCCCGAGCCACTTAAAGTAGAGATTATATTATTAGCAAAGTCATGTTCAATACCCTCAAATAAATCAGGGTTTGTAGGCTTTGCAATTGAAAAGTCAGCATGTCGTATCAGTATGTTGTTTTGCATTAACAACAACACATCGGCAGGAGCTATAACAGGAGATAGCGCAGTAACATACCCACCCGACGAAAAGTATTTAGCTAGGTTATTAAACCCAATGCACATATGGTTTCTTTGCACTATAAGTAACGAGTAATCTCTATAAAAATGAAAGAAAGATTTTTCTAAAAGGTTTTCATTAGGCGCTAATTGTAATTCTCGTTCTTCACCACCAACAATGGCGGCATTGGGTAAGTCACTGGTTCTATGCTTTCCTATTACTCCTCGATACCCAAACTCTGTGCGTTCAAATAAGCGTAGTTCGTAGGTATAAGATGCTATTTCTTTTACACAGCTGTTGCCTTGCTCAAAACGTGTAAATGTATCATCAAGCAATTGGCCTGTTGTTCTTTGCTCTGCATTTACGTCTGAGTTGGCTGTTATACATTGATAAAAATCAAAGTTATAGTTTTTATTTGCCATAGTTCCCTCTAATTATTATTTAAATTTTTACTAATCCACTTTACGTGTCCGTTACTTACCAAAAATAAACAGTCCAACAAAAAATATGATTGCAAAGGCCACAACATAACTAATAATATTAATTTCGCTTTGCTCTTGCGCTTGATTCAACTCTACCTCAGCGGTTTTGGCCTCAAGTTCAGCAATTTTCAATTTGTCCTTTGCAATTTCTACTTCCTTCATTGCCGTTAAAGCATCCATTTCTTGACAGTAAATCAGATCAAACTTTTTAACTTCTTCTTCGCTAAGGTCTTTAGTTAACTCACTTAGTTCATCGTCTAAATCAAGCAGTAGTTGCGGGGAGGTATTATTTAGGGCAGCAGCAAGCAGCCTTATGTTATGTTGATTAGCCAACTCTCGTACATATTTGCGCTCTAACAGCTCCATCTGCATTCCTTTTTATTATCAATCCACTTTACGTGTCCGTTGTAACACACGTTCTACACGACCAAGTACACTAAAACGCCCAGCGTTAATATCATCCGCATCAACAAAAAAGCCAGAGTATGCGCTGTTGTCGCTGGTAATGCTGTAACCCTTACTTTTAAAGTCGTACTGTATACGCTTTACAAAAATCTCATCATCAAATCTAAGCACGCAAACACCTTCACGCGCATCAGCAGGGTCGTCTACCAGTGAAACGAGAGTCAAATCACCATCGTATAGCGTACCTTCCATACTGTCGCCGCGCACAGGTACTACCGTCAGCTTTTTATTATGTAGGTTATTTTGTTGCAGCCAACGGGTAGAAAGCTCAAACCGTGCTATAGGGTGTTCGGCAATAACCAAAGCACCACCACCCGCACTGGC
>NZ_AUTO01000094.1:0-4481 GCF_000498055.1 Pseudoalteromonas sp. TB51 | reverse complement strand
GCCCGCCTCAACGCGGTTAGCTACTAATTTGCCGTCAATGCGTGGCGAAAGCGCAAAATCGGTTAATTGGTTATTTAAAATAAAGCCATTAACCATCACAGTTGAGCCAAACGCCATTTCAATTGAACTGGTCATTGATACGGCATTACCAAAGCTATCTACAATGGATACATGCGATGTTGATGGCAGTTCAAAAGAATCATCTTTTGCGTAGCTTAAATAGCCTACTGGGTTACCTGCTTCTGCTTTTGTGTCTTGCTCAGTAATAAGCTTGGCGCGCGATGCAATGTACTTTTTATTTAACAGCTCTTTGGTAGGCACTTGTGTAAAATCTGGGTCGCCCATGTACATATTGCGATCGGCAAATGCTATGCGTGAGGCTTGGCTAAAGTAATGAATTGCCTCTTCGCTATTAGGTTTAAGCGCGCTCATGTCTTTGTGTTCAAGCAAGCCTAAAATTTGTAATACCGCTACACCACCACTGCTCGGTGGGGCCATAGAGCACACATTATAAGCACGGTATTTAATACATACTGCGTCGCGTTGCTTGCTTTTGTAATTAGCTAGGTCTGATTCGCTTAATGTACCCGGTGCAATTTTTGAATTTTGCACTGCGTTTACCATTTGCTTAGCGTTATCGCCTTTATAAAATGCATCAATGCCTTGTTTAGCAATGTCTTTGTATAAATTTGCTAAAGGCTGATTTTTCTTAATAGTACCGGCTTTAATTAATTCGCCATTAGGGTAAAAGTACTCGTTAATCACCGGCATACTCATTACACCTGGGTTTAATTGGCGTGCCAATAAACCGTGTAAACGTGGCGACACCTCAAAGCCCTGCTCGGCAAGTTCAATAGCGGGTTTAAATAACTCGCTCCACGCAAGTTTACCGTATTGTTGATGCGCACTTGCAAAGGCGTGCAAAATACCTGGCACACCCACAGAGCGACCGCCAACAACTGCTTCAATCCACTTAACGGCTTTACCGTGTTTATCTAAAAACAGGTTTTCGTCTGCATTTTGTGGCGCGGTTTCACGGCCATCAAAGCTTGTAAGTAGGTTATCGGCTTTGTTGTAGTACATCATAAATGTACCACCACCAATGCCCGATGATTGTGGCTCAACTAAGGTAAGTACTAATTGCGTTGCAATTGCCGCATCTACCGCGCTTCCGCCTTTAGCTAAAATCTGTTGTCCGGCTTTTGAGGCATACGGGTTGGCCGCGGCCACCATGTATTGATCACCAGTTACTAATTGTTTTTGTACAATTGAGGTGGTGGCTTCTGGCTCGCGAATTTCTAATTTTGCAGGTTCTTTTGCTATTGTTGGCAGCGTTACTGCAAACAAACCAATAGTAAATAATGACTTAAGTTTAAAATGCATAAAAATACTAAAAACACTTAATTACGTAGTTGTATTTGGCATCTTAAAGTTAAACGGGCACAATATGCAAAAATTTTGACTAAAAAAACATAATAAAATGCTTAATTTACCGCTACAACCTCGTTATTTACTTCCGCCATTATTTTTGATGCTTTTTAGTATTGTTTTTGCTGCATTTGATTTAAATAATTTACTTGAATTTAACCGAGCACTCATTGAAAACGGCGAAGTTTGGCGAGTGTTTACCAGTCAATTCGTACACGCTAACTGGGCGCATTTAGGATTAAATGCATTAGGCATATTTTTAATTTGGTTGCTGCATGGCGAATACACGTCGCCTGCGCGTTATGCCTTTAATGTGTGTTTTTTAGCACTGTGGTGTGGGCTCGGCGTATTATGGTTTTGCCCTGCTATATCTATATACACGGGGTTAAGCGCCCTATTACATGGTGTTATTATTTGGGGAGCGGTAAAAGACATTACCCTATCGCTTAAATCGGGTTATTTATTATTTATAGGCGTGTGGATAAAAATAATAATGGAGCAAGTAAACGGCCCCGATGCCAGTATTGGCCAATTAATTGATTCAACCGTTGCCATTGATGCGCACTTAATTGGCGCGGTGGGCGGCACATTGCTTGGCATACCTTTAGCAATTAAATACTTAAAAAATAGCGATTAAGCTTTTCAATATTAATAAAAACGCCGCGTTAGTTAACACGGCGTTTTTGTTTTTACACTTTAATTTTTAAATTTAAGATTAAAGTGTTTCTTTAAATAATTTATGAATACGGCGGNGGTATTCATCTAACCAGCTTGACGGCTGTACAAAGCCATGCGGCTCTACCGGAAAGATAGCCGTTTCAAAGTTTTGCTTTTCAAGTTCAATTAATCGCTGTACTAAACGTACTGAGTCTTGAAAAAACACGTTATCGTCAACCATAGGCGCGTTAATTAATAAGCGCTTGTTTAAGCCCTCTGCGTAATAAATTGGCGAGCTGCGCTCATACGCAATGGGATCTACATCTGGGTGATTTAAAATATTAGCCGTGTAAGCGGTGTTGTAATGCGCCCAATCGGTTACTGGACGAAGTGCTGCCCCAGATTGAAATAGCTCAGGGGCAGTAAATAGCGCCATAAAGGTCATAAACCCGCCGTATGAGCCACCGTATGTGCCTACTGCGTTAGTATCAACATTTGCGTTTTGCGCCATCCATTTAACGCCATCTGCTAAATCTTGCGTTTCAGGTGTACCCATTTGGCGATAAATCGCAGTACGCCAATCGCGACCATAACCTTTAGAAGCGCGGTAATCCATATCCATCACTATGTAACCTTCATCGGCAAGTAATGAATGAAACATAAACTCACGAAAATACACAGACCAACCCATGTGTGAGTTTTGTAAGTACCCTGCTCCGTGGTTAAAAATAACCGCTTTACGGGTTTTGCCTGTTTCACCTTCTACATAGTCACTTGGGTAATACACCTTGGCATAAATAGGTTGCTCTGTGTGGCTAGATGGCACAGCAACAATTTTAGGTGCGGTGAGCTTTTTAGCTAAAAATTCATCCGACACCGTATGGGTGAGCTGTGTCGCTGTGGTGTTTGCTTTAGCATCGGCAACAAAAAGCTCTGTTGGCATTGTTATTTTAGAGTGCTTAAGCAGTAATTTACTTTCGTCTGGGCTTAACGTGTAGTCGGTCATACCGTTAAGGTCAGTTACTTGCTCGTTTTTACCTGTTTGTGGATTAACACGGTAAATTTCGTAAAGGCCTGGGTGCTCTACGTTTGCTTTGTAATAAATAGCGCTATTATCATGAGTTAACGTAATGTCCGATACTTCAAACTGGCCACTAGTTAAAGCGGTTGCTTTGCCGTTAAGCGGTTTTTTGTAAAGCTGACTATAGCCCGACTCTTCTGATAAGTAATACAGGGTTTTTGAATTATGTAACCAGCCAAAATTGTTAAACGCGTAGGCTATCCAAGCATCATCATGTAGGCGGTGCTGCGACACAAGCTCGTTTTTATCAAAGTCGATTGTGGCTATCCAGCGGTCTTTGTTATCCCACGCCTCTAGCATAATGGCAACTTGCGTGCCGTCATCGTTCCACACTATGGGAGCTTGGTTTAAACCCCAATTAGTAATTAAGTTAATACCGCGTGGCGCTTTTTTAGAATTATACGTTTTACCATCACGCGCGTAGTTTTCTTTTTTAACCTCGGCTAAAACATCTTCATCAAAGCCCGGTAGCGTATCAAAGCTCAGTGGCGTTTGTGTTTTATCTACAAGGTTAATGTGTATCACCGATGATGTTTGCTCTTTTGCATCAGCCACACGACGGCGCACTTTTTTAGGCTCAATAGTGGCATCATCGGTGATGTAATTAGGCATAATATCGCCTTTATCACGCCACGATTGCTGCTTTTGCAGCACAACAATTAAAGCATCACCGTTTGGCGATAGTTGCGCTTCTTTAATTACATTGCCATCACCTAAATAAAAAGCGGTGTTAGCAATGGAGCTATTTTGTGCGTTTATTTGCTCATTGCGTGTTTGCGTATCCTGTTTGTTTTTATGCTGCAGCGCCACAAACTCAATCAGTTTATGCTGCTCTTTTGCAATGTAACTAGTTGGCTCTTGTAAGCCTTTTGGCTTATCGGCCAATTTTAAGTTAGCAAGCTCTGTACTTAGCCCTGTTTTTAAATCAACTTTAAAAAACACATTACCTTGGCGGTAAACTAAATCGCCATTGTTTAAAAACTGTGGTTTAGACTCATTAGCTGAGGTGGCTGTTATTTGTTTAAGTTCACCCGTTGTTAGGTTTTTAACAAATACATTGCCTTTAAACGTATAAGCTTGAAGTGTTCTATCTGATGAATAAACCGCTTTAGAAGCACCTACAGTATGCAGTTTATCAAGTGATACTTGCATCGCTTTTTTGCTGTTAATTGGCTGGCTATAAATATCGTTTAGGTTACTGCCTTGCTGCTTTTGAGCATAAATAGTGGTGGCTGAATCACTTGCCCAGTACGCATTTTTAGGCTGGTTGCCTATCCAATCAGGGTTTGCCATGGCTTGTTCTAGCGTAATATTT
>NZ_AUTO01000093.1:0-2144 GCF_000498055.1 Pseudoalteromonas sp. TB51 | reverse complement strand
CGCGCCAAGCATTAGCATTAATACCTTGGTTGATACCAACGACACCACACCAACCATTAATGGGACAAGCGATGCAGCCGATGGCACCACCATTAGCTTAACGTTTGAAGACAGTGCGGGGAATATTACGACTGTTGATACCACCGTAACCGGTGGCGTGTGGAGCGTTGATGCGCCGAGTGAATTAGCTGAAGGTGAATACACAGTGACCGCCGAGGTAGACGATGGTCTGGGTAATATCGGCAGCGCGAGCGAAACCGGTGAGATTGATTTAACCCCACCGAGTCTTGTTATTACAGATAACGGCGTTAGCAACGACACAACACCGACGATCTCCGGCACAAGTGATGCGCCACAAGGCAGTGAAGTGACAATTGTTGTGACAGACAATGCCGGTGCACAGCAAACCATTACCGCCACAGTAGGCGCAACTGGTACATGGTCAGTGCCGGTTACAACAGCCCTGGCTGAGGGCAGTTATACCCTAAGTGCAAGCGTAAGCGATGCAGCGGGTAACACAGCGACCNCCGCCACAGGCGCAGGGGAGGTTGATACCATTGCGCCAACGCTTGATTTAACCAGCCCAGGTTCAAGTAACGATGTTACACCGACCCTAAGCGGCACCAGTGATGCGGTTGAAGGCACCGTGATCACCTTTACGGTTATCGATGATTTAGGAGCCCAGCAAACCTTTACCACCACCGTGGATGCGAGCGGCAACTTCTCAGTCGAAGTGCCGACGGCACTTGCAGAAGGGCCTTACAGCATTGAGGCCAGCATTAGCGATGATGCAGGTAACAGCACGGATATCAGCAGCAGCGGTAACATCGATACCACCGCGCCAAGTGTGAGTGTGGATGCACCAGCGCTCACCAACGACAGCTCGCCAACGGTTACGGGCACCAGTGATGCACCAAACAGCACCGTCACGATAACCTTTACCGATGCAGCCAATGCCGTACAAACTATTGATGTACAAACCGATGCCAATGGTAATTGGAGTGCCACCCCAGCGACTGATTTAGCCGAAGGGAGTTACAGCGTCAGCGCGAGCATCACGGATGCAGCGGGCAACACGGGCACAGGGACAGACAGCGGTGAAGTGGATGTAACTCCACCGGCTCTTGCCTTTACGCCAACCTTCGAGCTTGGTTTATTGGTTACCCTCAGTGGTACGTCTGACCTGCCAGCAGGCAGTGAAATCACCATCACCGAGCAACTTATTGGCGGGNGGGGAGTCGGTGTAACTTACACCACCACAACCGATGCCAACGGTAATTGGTCTTTGGTGGGGCTTGATGTATCACTACTGGATGTAGGCTCTGTGATTGCCACAGCCACAGATGCAGCAGGGAACACACGCACAATCAGCTCAGATGACTTTGATAACACACCACCTACACTCACAGTTGAGGTGGATGCACAAAGCAATAGCAACACGCCTATAATCAGCGGTACAAGTGACGCAGGCGAAGGCGCACAAGTAACGATTGTGGTGACCGACAGTGACGGTAACCCACAAACCATTACCGCCCTTGTTGATGCCAACGGCGAGTGGAGCGCCACACCAGCGACACCACTCAGTGAAGGTGAAAGCACGATTGAAGTGAGCGTACGCGACAGCGTAGGCAACGAAACCACCGTGAGTGAAACCGCCACCATCGATACGCAAGCACCCACATTAACTATGCAAACTGTGGGTGATGTAAATGACTTAACCCCGACATTACAAGGCACCAGTAACGAAATTGGCGGCNGTGACCGACAGTGACGGCGCTGTGCAAACCATTACCACCACCGTTGGCACGGATGGGCATTGGGATATTGAAGTGCCCAGTGCGCTGGCACAAGGTGACTTTACTGTAACGGCCAGTATTACTGATGCCGCAGGCAATGAAAGTACCGCCAACAGCAGTGGCAATGTAGATACCATTACCCCAGTTGTAACTGTGGATGCACTGGGACTTGGTAACGACAGTACTCCACTTATTAGTGGTACTTCAACTGAGCCAGAAGGCACAGTTGTAAACATTGTAATCACCGACAGTAATGGCGATGAAACACCGCTCACCGCTACCGTGGATGTCAACGGCAATTGGCAAGCAATCAGCCCAGAATTACCTGATGGCAGCTACAGTGTACAA
>NZ_AUTO01000092.1:0-2144 GCF_000498055.1 Pseudoalteromonas sp. TB51 | reverse complement strand
CGCGCCAAGCATTAGCATTAATACCTTGGTTGATACCAACGACACCACACCAACCATTAATGGGACAAGCGATGCAGCCGATGGCACCACCATTAGCTTAACGTTTGAAGACAGTGCGGGGAATATTACGACTGTTGATACCACCGTAACCGGTGGCGTGTGGAGCGTTGATGCGCCGAGTGAATTAGCTGAAGGTGAATACACAGTGACCGCCGAGGTAGACGATGGTCTGGGTAATATCGGCAGCGCGAGCGAAACCGGTGAGATTGATTTAACCCCACCGAGTCTTGTTATTACAGATAACGGCGTTAGCAACGACACAACACCGACGATCTCCGGCACAAGTGATGCGCCACAAGGCAGTGAAGTGACAATTGTTGTGACAGACAATGCCGGTGCACAGCAAACCATTACCGCCACAGTAGGCGCAACTGGTACATGGTCAGTGCCGGTTACAACAGCCCTGGCTGAGGGCAGTTATACCCTAAGTGCAAGCGTAAGCGATGCAGCGGGTAACACAGCGACCNCCGCCACAGGCGCAGGGGAGGTTGATACCATTGCGCCAACGCTTGATTTAACCAGCCCAGGTTCAAGTAACGATGTTACACCGACCCTAAGCGGCACCAGTGATGCGGTTGAAGGCACCGTGATCACCTTTACGGTTATCGATGATTTAGGGGTCGATCAAACCTTTACCACCACCGTGGATGCGAGCGGCAACTTCTCAGTCGAAGTACCGACGGCACTTGCAGAAGGGCCTTACAGCATTGAGGCCAGCATTAGCGATGATGCAGGTAACAGCACTGATATCAGCAGCAGCGGTAACATCGATACCACCGCGCCAAGTGTGAGTGTGGATGCACCAGCGCTCACCAACGACAGCTCGCCAACGGTTACGGGCACCAGTGATGCACCAAACAGCACCGTCACGATAACCTTTACCGATGCAGCCAATGCCGTACAAACTATTGATGTACAAACCGATGCCAATGGTAATTGGAGTGCCACCCCAGCGACTGATTTAGCCGAAGGGAGTTACAGCGTCAGCGCGAGCATCACGGATGCAGCGGGCAACACGGGCACAGGGACAGACAGCGGTGAAGTGGATGTAACTCCACCGGCTCTTGCCTTTACGCCAACCTTCGAGCTTGGTTTATTGGTTACCCTCAGTGGTACGTCTGACCTGCCAGCAGGCAGTGAAATCACCATCACCGAGCAACTTATTGGCGGGNGGGGAGTCGGTGTAACTTACACCACCACAACCGATGCCAACGGTAATTGGTCTTTGGTGGGGCTTGATGTATCACTACTGGATGTAGGCTCTGTGATTGCCACAGCCACAGATGCAGCAGGGAACACACGCACAATCAGCTCAGATGACTTTGATAACACACCACCTACACTCACAGTTGAGGTGGATGCACAAAGCAATAGCAACACGCCTATAATCAGCGGTACAAGTGACGCAGGCGAAGGCGCACAAGTAACGATTGTGGTGACCGACAGTGACGGTAACCCACAAACCATTACCGCCCTTGTTGATGCCAACGGCGAGTGGAGCGCCACACCAGCGACACCACTCAGTGAAGGTGAAAGCACGATTGAAGTGAGCGTACGCGACAGCGTAGGCAACGAAACCACCGTGAGTGAAACCGCCACCATCGATACGCAAGCACCCACATTAACTATGCAAACTGTGGGTGATGTAAATGACTTAACCCCGACATTACAAGGCACCAGTAACGAAATTGGCGGCNGTGACCGACAGTGACGGCGCTGTGCAAACCATTACCACCACCGTTGGCACGGATGGGCATTGGGATATTGAAGTGCCCAGTGCGCTGGCACAAGGTGACTTTACTGTAACGGCCAGTATTACTGATGCCGCAGGCAATGAAAGTACCGCCAACAGCAGTGGCAATGTAGATACCATTACCCCAGTTGTAACTGTGGATGCACTGGGACTTGGTAACGACAGTACTCCACTTATTAGTGGTACTTCAACTGAGCCAGAAGGCACAGTTGTAAACATTGTAATCACCGACAGTAATGGCGATGAAACACCGCTCACCGCTACCGTGGATGTCAACGGCAATTGGCAAGCAATCAGCCCAGAATTACCTGATGGCAGCTACAGTGTACAA
>NZ_AUTO01000091.1:0-2134 GCF_000498055.1 Pseudoalteromonas sp. TB51 | reverse complement strand
GCTTTTATCGGCTGAGTGACAGCATCGGTAATTACGCATTTTAAATCAATGTAATTTTGTAAGAGATTTTTACCTATGGAACAGTTAACAATGGCACAACAAAAACAGATGACCAAAAGCATACTTGACGCAGACGTAGCGCCAGATTGCGATATATACCATTTGTTTATTCACAGTGTTTGCTCTGCTATGAAGCGCTCAGGCTTTAGCCGCCCAGTAATAGCTGACCGCATGAACGACGCACTACACTCGCAAAACAACGAAGTTGACCAAGCCAAACTTAATAAATGGCTAGCACCCAGCCAAGCACACTACATGCCCATGCACTTTTTACCGGCACTTTGTTACGCCGTGCGCTCAACCGAGCCTGCCAATATATTGCTCAAACCTATTTTATTTAAAGCGGTCGATCAGCGCTCGCAGTTATTGCAGCAACACGCTGAGCTGCAAATGGAAATAGAAGAGCGCACTGCCATGCAACGCTATATTGCAGAGTCGTTACTGACAAACGACGACAATCAAGAATGACGTCACCATTACACCACCCGCTATAAAACCCAACTAAGGCTAAAAGATAATGACTATCAAAGACCAAGAACCGTCTGAAATTCAGGTTTTTAGTGCAGAAGAGCAACAACAGCTAGCTCAAAAAATTGAATCTATGGCTACTCAAGTTCATCTAGTGATGCCTGACAATGTTGAAAGTGCATGGCAGCTAGTTATTCAGATGGAAGAGCAAGCACTTATAGATACAGCAAAACGCGGGCTGTTGTATATGTCTATCAAAATGCATTCCGCTCACGGCGAGTTTGAATCAAAAATACGTGAGTATTCATTAGCTCCTAGAACTGTTAGGGAATCAATGACTGTCGCGAAAATGTTTTTAGCATTGCCGGAGTCAAAACGGCGGNGTTTTAAACATGAACAAAAGCAAGCTAATTGAAATGGCTCGCTTACCGGTTGAAACTGTTGAATCGTTAGATGACGACGACCTTGAAACACTTAATGACTTATCAGTACGTGAGTTCCGTAAAGAAATTCGCAAGCTTAAAAACAAACACACCGAGCTTGAAGATCAAACAACCACGCTCATAAACGCTTTAGAGACTGAGCGCTTAACCAAGGCCCCAAAGCAAATGTACGAGCTGCCTATGCTGGTTGCACAGGTGCGCCAAAAGTCGTTTGCACATAATGCCGTTGTTAACGAGTCGCTCGAAGAGTTTATAGCCATGGCCGAGCAACTTTGTAACGCCCGCGACCTTGATTTAAACCACCGTATAGGCGCAGCGCAAACAACCTGGCATTTATGGTTAGCCGTACAGCAACGCATTACCCACATGTTAAACCGTTTAAGCGGTGAGTTTGGCCCAGAGCATTTAGCCGGCGCTGAGTGCATACCACAATTTGCCGAAGACGAATGGCAAGACGCCCAAGCAAACCGTGAATACATGCTCGCCATGTTTAACGACCGTATTAATACCCAAAAGTAGGAAAGAGCAATGCATCCTGCAGTTCAAAAATACAATAAGTTACCAAGTATAGGTAACGAGCTAAGTTGGCAAAATGCCAGCGAAACAGCCCGTAAAAAAGCCCAAAGTAGGGCGGTAATAGTACGCCATTTATTAACCCAAGAATGCGCGTTACCAAAAGCGTTTGAAGCACTGGTTAATGCCTACCGCACCAATACAGCAATGGCTACACTTTCAATCGCTATTGATGCACTGGGTAAATTACCCGGGCGCGCAACCATTTATAATTGGTGCAACGCCTATAAAGACAACGGCATTAATGGGTTACTACCTAACCATAAAGGCAAAGCACAAACCCAGTACAGCTGGCTTGCCCGTAGCCTTGAGCTTTACCACAGCCCTAATAGCCCAAGCTTTGCGCAAGTGGCAGATCAGTTAAACAAAGAGGGCTACAAGGCTGAGCATCACCAAGTACGCCGTTTTATAAATGCGCTGCCACACGAGCTAGGGCCACAAAGCCCGTATCGTATGGGTGCAAAACTATATCGTGAAAAACATAAAGACCACTTGTTGCGCTCAACCGACAACTTAAAGCCTGGTGTTATGTATAACGGCGATGGCCACACGCTCGACGTATACCTAGCGCACCCTAAAACGGGTAAGCC
>NZ_AUTO01000090.1:0-6911 GCF_000498055.1 Pseudoalteromonas sp. TB51 | reverse complement strand
CCGCCGCAATAGCGCGCGCCAAAGCTAAAAAGTTACAAAAAGAAGGAAATGATCAGTCATGAAATTAACCATGGCCAGTTCGCCGCACAACCATAGCCATAAGTCGTTAACGCGATTAATGCTAACCGTAATTGCTGCGTGTATTCCTGGGCTAATAGCGCAAGTGGTATTTTTTGGGACTGGCGTACTTATTCAGTTAGTATTGGCACTTGTTGCTGTAAGCGTATTTGAAGCAGCCATTATGTTAATGCGTAAACGCCCTGTTTGGCCTGCATTGAGTGATGGTAGTGCTTGGCTTACTGGTGTGCTGTTAGCACTGAGTATTCCGCCGCTGGCGCCTTGGTGGGTCATTATTATTGGCTGTTTATTTGCCATTGTGATTGTAAAGCAACTTTATGGTGGGCTTGGGTTTAACTTATTTAACCCAGCAATGGCCGCATACGTACTACTTTTAGTCTCGTTTCCGGTGCAAATGACCGCTTGGTTACCCGTTACCGATTTACTTAACGCCCCAATTGGCTTTATTGACCAATTACGCCTTATATTTACTGATTTTACCGCTCTGGGCTTTAGTGTTGATCAAGTCCGTGCCGGCGTTGATGGCCTCACCATGGCCACCCCGCTTGATACAGTTAAAACCGATGTAGCTCATGGTCTAACTGTTAGCGAAAGCATGCAAAAACCGATTTTTTCTCAATGGGCTGGGCTTGGTTGGCTATGGGTTAACCTAGGCTTTTTAGCCGGTGGTTTATACCTTTTAAAAGCTAAAATTATAAACTGGCATATTCCAGTAAGCTTTATAGGCTCACTAGCACTGTGCAGTGCCATTGGCTATATTGCCGCGCCGGGTACCGAGCCGGGTATGGTATTTCACCTATTAAGTGGCGCAACCATGATGGGCGCATTTTTTATCGCCACCGATCCTGTTTCGGCTGCAACTACCAATAAAGGGCGCTTAATTTATGGCGCGTTAATTGGCTTGTTGGTGTATTTAATTCGCACCTTTGGTGGCTTCCCTGATGCGGTAGCCTTTAGTGTATTATTAATTAATATTGCTGTACCGCTGATTGATTACTACACCCAACCACGCACTTATGGCCACGGAGCAGTAAAATGATTATTTCATCAATGGCTAAAAATGGCGCGATATTAACAGCCTTTGCACTGATAACAACAGGCTTAGTTGCCTCAATTGATGCCTTTACCGCCGATAAAATTGCCGAGCAAGAACGCTTGCAACTAACCTCACAATTACAAGAGGTATTAAACCCAAGCAGCTACGATAATCAGCTCAATACAAATTGCGTAATTATGAGCGATGAACAACTGGGTCCTTACCCCGAGCAAGTTATTTACCGCGCTTATAAAAATCAGCAACCTGTTGCACTTGTAATAAGACACATAACACCTAGTGGTTACAGTGGCGATATTAACTTATTAACCGCCGTACTTGCTGATGGCACCATTGCCGGCGTTCGTACTACTAAGCACGAAGAGACGCCCGGCTTAGGCGACAAAGTAGAAGTTAAAAAGTCGCTATGGATCACTACATTTAACGATTTAACGGTTCAAAGTGAAGACGATGCCCGTTGGGCGGTAAAAAAGGATGGTGGCCAGTTTGACCAATTTACCGGCGCAACAATTACCCCTCGCGCCGTGGTAGGCTCGGTAAAAAATGCCGTATTATTTGCAAAAACTAACTTTGACGCCATTTTTAAACAGCCTAATGCTTGCCAAGAGGTAACCCAATGAGTGAGTTAAAAACCTTATACAAAGAAGGCGTATGGGCTAATAACCCCGCGCTTGTTCAGCTACTCGGTTTATGCCCGCTTTTAGCTGTTACATCAACTGTAACCAACGCGCTCGGCCTAGGGTTAGCCACTTTATTAGTTTTAGTAGGCTCTAATATTACTGTTTCAGTTGTGCGTAATTGGGTGCCTAAAGACATTCGTATTCCAGTATTTGTAATGATTATCGCAGGCTTTGTGACCATAGTTCAGCTACTTATGAATGCGTACACCTTTGGCTTGTATCAATCATTAGGCATATTTATTCCACTAATAGTAACTAACTGCGCCATTATTGGCCGTGCAGAGGCATATGCCTCTAAAAACCCTGTGCACCTGTCTGCATTCGACGGGCTGATGATGGGCTTAGGTTTTATGGCCGTACTGTTAGTACTAGGTGCAATGCGCGAACTGATAGGCCAAGGTACATTATTTGATGGAGCCGATTTGCTTCTAGGGCCATGGGCACAAAGCCTACGCTTGGAAATATTTAGTTTCGATAGCCAGTTTTTACTCGCTATTTTACCACCCGGCGCCTTTTTAGGGCTTGGGCTGCTAATAGCAGCAAAAAATGTTATTGACGCACAAATAAAATCAAAACAAGTAACGCCGCCAGAAGCCGAAAAAGGCCCACGCGCACGTGTTACTAGCTTAACTTAAGGGGAAAACGCATTAACGCTATTAGCTAATGCGTTTTAAGTTGCATGAATAAAGAAAAACGTCACCAAATACTCTCTCGCTTGCGCGAGCAAAACCCGCATCCAGAAACCGAGCTTGAATATTCAAGCCCATTTGAGCTACTAGTAGCCGTTACGCTCTCTGCACAAGCCACCGATGTAGGGGTAAATAAAGCCACCCGTAAATTATTTCCGGTTGCTAATACGCCACAAGCCATTTTAGATATTGGCCACGATGCGCTTCGCGATTATATAAAAACCATTGGCTTATTTAATTCAAAAGCCGCAAACGTGTACAAAATGTGCCAAATATTGGTTGATCAACATAACGGCATTGTTCCCGAGAACCGCGAAGCTCTAGAAGCCCTACCCGGTGTTGGCCGAAAAACCGCAAATGTCGTGCTCAACACAGCTTTCGGCTGGCTAAAAGATAATGAAGGTAGATACTTTTTAGCAGTTGATACTCACATCCAACGCCTTGCGAACCGTACTGGTTACGCCAAAGGCAAGACGGTTGAACAAACCGAACAAGCCATAATAAAAAATACACCAAACAAAAAAGAGTTTATGTTTAACCTACATCATTGGTTTATTTTACATGGTCGCTATACGTGTACTGCACGTAAACCCAAGTGTGGAAGCTGTATTATCGAGGACTTATGTGACTATAAAGAGAAAACTGAAACGTAGGATATCAAAGACATGAAATGGATTTTAAAAGCTGTAACACACTTATTTTTAATGTTCTTATCAACTGGTTGCGTATCAACAGGTTCTGATGATTTCAGTAATAAAAATTATACCGCGTTTAACAACCGCGGCCTTGCAATAAATTACACCGCAAAGGAAAAAAGAATTTTTATTGATAGAAAACAAACTGCAATATCATTTGATACAAAGTACCAAGCAACAATTACCGATTTTTCTGATAAAATTACCTATCAAGAAAAAGGGTTTTCTATAGATCTTAACAAAGCTAAATTACCAGAAGACGCACACAAAGATTGGGAATCTTTATTTGTTAGTAATACATATGTTACCCAGAATATATTTAAAACTAATATTAGTGGTAAAAACAGAATTGACTATAATAAAAATATTTCAGTAACTATTATCCAGCACCCAAATAAAATTGTGGTTATTGATGAAGATAATATAAAAAAGGTTTTTTTTAAAGCTTCGAGTATACCTAGCGAAGCCTCTAATAACTGGGATGAGCTTTACCACACACAAGATAAAAAAGTTAGCGTGTATCGTAATATCGAAAAACTATCTTATTTAATGTTTACGACTAATATCGATGATGAGATGACGTTCTTTAACTTAATACCTAAATTCGAGATTTATAGATCTCTTACCAAGAACGTATATAGGTTTGCTATAGTAAAACCAACCCACACAGAGGCATTTGACTTTTTGCCTACCAGAAATTTCATTTGTGCGGATCTAACTAAACAATACGCAAGTATAAGGCAAGCCCAAGGTATTGCATTAGCAAAAAATCTTGTTTTAGGTCTTGTTCAAGCTTATACAAGCTTTAGTACCCAAACTACTACGGGGCAATTAAACTCTAGGTACTCTGGAGTGTATAATGACTCTTGGGGTCAGGGGTCATGGTCCGGATATGGAACTAGTCATTATTCCGGTTTCAGCCAAACTTATGATTATAGTTTTATTGGTGACCGCGCTGCGGACTTACTGAACTTAGCGTTTTCCCCTAATGCACAGTTAAATAATGTTGAAACGGCACTGGAACAAAACAAGTGTGAAACACCTTGGTATTAGAAGGCTTAAATATCAAATTCTATTATTGCTATCAACCGCAATAATACCTTTTTAAGCTGGCTAAAGGATAATGAAGGTAGATACTTTTTAGCAGTAGATACTCACATCCAACGTCTTGCAAACCGTTCGGGTTACGCTAAAGGTAAAACTGTTGAGCAGACAGAACAGGCCATAATTAAAAATACGCCAAATAAAAAAGAGTTTATGTTTAACCTCCATCATTGGTTTATTTTACATGGGCGCTATACGTGTACAGCGAGAAAACCAAAATGTGGAAGCTGTATAATCGAGGATTTGTGTGACTATAAAGAGAAAACTGAGTCATAGCTAAGAGTAGTTACTTTTTAGTTAGTATAAACCTTTTAACAGCCACATTTTTTAGTTTCCATTTAATAAGTTGGCTATTTGGTTCTCATATGAGCCTTTATTAGGCCAGCACCAGTTAAATTGAAAATTTGCGTTAACTTAAGAATAATTTGAATTTAAGCAAGGTGTTGCAATTAGATTATGATTTATTAATTAGAGCCCAGCTTAAACCTAAAATTTAAATACAGAATTCATTGGAAGCTATTTCTGGTTTGTGCCAAAAGCAGCCCTTGAGTGACTTAGTGATAAAGGCTGCAATGATACGATTGCTGACATTTCACTATTTCTTTTTATGCCTTCTCATTGCCATTAATAGACTGTCATTTAGCTATCGCAACAACTTTGACCTTCTTGAATTGGCGGGCATTTCACTGTTCCATAAGAGCAATATACGCAACAATCGCCTTTCAAAGGCTTTAGGAGAACTTTGCAAGATTCACATTCATAATACCACTGGCAAGCGTTGGTTGGCATTTCTTCAGTTTTACTGAAGCCACACTCAGGGCAAGTAATGGTAGAATTTAACTCTATACTTTGCATGTTTGCTCCTTCAAAGGTTTAACAATGTCTAATACGGACATTACAATCATCAAACAAATACCTACATAAAACAAATAAGTGCTCCATTCGTATTGCCATAGTGGATAGAGGGTTAACAAAACCGCTATAGGGCCAATAACCCCAAGAATACCTCTCGCATGATTTTGGTTTTTATACCAGTTATACAAATTTACCAACAATGCCAGAGTTGCAAATATAGGTAACAAGGTATTTACAGCAATTCCCTCAAAGTGAGAGAGAAAGCCTAATCCTAATGCTGATGCTAACGAGCCGAGTGCGGGGAAGCACCCCGTACAACTAAGAGCCGCAAGCCAAACACCACCTGAGCTAACTTTATCTAAAATCTTATTAATCATTTTTAACGTCTAACATTATTTGAATGATTTGAGTATGAACTCCGTAGGTAGGTACGGAGTCAATACTATTTTAGCGAATCGATTATTGGGCAGTGGGATTGATCGTTATTGTTGCGGCATGAATTAGTCATTTCTTTTATGACGACTTCTAAGCGTTGAAGGTCAGCTATCTTATTTTGAATTACGTTCAATTTCAGCAAGCCTAGGGATTCTACTTTGGCACAATCGCCATCCATTGACATCAATGAAGCCACTTCTTTTAGAGTAAAGCCAAGTGCTTTGGCCTTACAGATGAATTGTAATTGTTTGGTGATTGAGTCGTCATAGACACGATAACCATTTTGAGGTTTTTGAGGCTGTTTTATCAAGCCTTCCCGCTCATAAAACCGTATAGTTTCTACGCCTATATCAAGTTCTTTAGCCAACTTGCCTATTGTTTTCATCGTCCAACCATAAAATCAACTTTAATCATGACATTAGTATATCAATACGAAGTAAAATTGCTCGAACTACAATGACTGGTTTTCGCTCTTTTGAGGCATTCGCCTCAACACGTTTTGGGGCAGAAACGAGTTAATCATGAATGACTGCTCATGGCACTTAGCCAAACTTCGGCAAAGAGCGAATAGCGGACATCAACGTTCACTTCAGCATTACCGAATACTGAACGGTTTTGAGCTAAAGTTTTTGCGCGGCACATGGAAAAGAACTGCGTAGAGTTTGGTGCCAGATGCAAGTCCATGCTAGGGATTTACTGCTGACTAAATAACTGATCCTAATTGTGATACACCTGCTTCAAGCCATGCTTGCCACCTGGGAACGGAGCCGCTGTGTCCATAAAGTGGTATACCTGCTCCAGTAAGTCATCCATGTTCTTACACTGATGGTTACGGGTTATCGTTTCATGCAACGCATGCCATAGCTTTTCAATTTTGTTGTGCCACGGGCTGTATACCGGTAAAAACAAGAGCTTGAACTTTGGGTTCTCATTCAGCCATTTCTGCGTTTTTTTGCTCTTATGGATGATGTAATTATCCACAATTAGCGTGATACTTTTCGCTCGCCGGTATTGCCCTTTCAGTTGCTCCAACAGCGCAATAAACAAATCACTGGTCTTGCGCTCACCACCAACATAACTGATTTGTCCTGTCTGGCTGTGCAGTGCCCCCGCCAGATAGTGTTTCTTATTCTGGCCGGGTGTAGCTACCTTACGCTGTTTACCTTTAAAGCCCCAGTCGGCACCAATCTTCGGATTCAGGTGGATATCCACCTCATCCTGATAAAACACCGGATGGTCCACGCTGCAATTTTCAAGTGCCTCCCGCATGGCTGCTAACTTAGCTTCTTTATCTGGGTCTTGGATATACAGCGTCGGTGCC
>NZ_AUTO01000089.1:0-15770 GCF_000498055.1 Pseudoalteromonas sp. TB51 | reverse complement strand
AAGCCATGATATACGCGAGTGCGTTGGTTTAGCACCTTCTCCGCCTAAACGAATATTACCATAGGGCGATACAATTAATGCCAAACAAAATATAACAAAGAAGTTTGCTGCCCACATAAAAAACGCATCAAAGTTATTTATTATATCGAGCTTAATACCATCAAGCGTTGCTTTGGCTGTTTGCGCATCCGAAACGAGAATGGCGACTAAAAAGATGACAATCAAACCGGCACTAATACCAAAAACAGGATTATGTATATCAAATCCCCATTTTTGCACGTTATCTTGACCTACGGTGTAGTCCGTATTATCAATACTATACTTGTCATGATTTTCGCTCATGAATACCTCTTATGTTGTCCTAACAAGCCAGAGAGTTCCGGCATAACACTAAGTTAATTAGCCACAAAGTAAGTTGCATTATTTACAATAAAACTTATTTGAGGACTAACTAAATTAATCGCTGATCATACCCTTAATAGTGTATGAGTTAAATCGTAAATGTAAAACTATTTGGTTATATATGCCTGATTACTTAGCGCTAAAAGCTATTTATCACTAAAAAGATAAGCTATTGTTAATTCAGTGAGTGTTAAAAATTAGTTTGTTATTAAACTAAAATTAAAGCAGCGCTACCAAACTCGTTTAGTCGTTAATACATTAGTCTACGTTTTAAATGGGTAGAGGGTTTGATTTAATCATTATGTAACATGCATAAAGGTAAAATCTGGGGTAGGCTTTATTTAATCGCAAAGAGTGAAAAGGACTAACTTTAATATGCTAAACAAGAAAACGAATGAAGCGCACAGTACTGAAAAAATACACGCTCAATTTCAGTCAATTCGCCAACATAGTCTTACACTTATAAAAAACCTCTGCGCAGAAGATTGCCAACTACAAGCAATGGATGATGCAAGCCCAATGAAATGGCACTTAGCTCACACCACGTGGTTTTTTGAAACATTTTTACTTACTAAGTATCTGCCTAACTACACGCTCTTTGATGAACAATTTAAGGTGCTTTTTAACTCCTACTATAACGGCATAGGTGAGCAATTTAAGCGTGCTAATAGAGGATGTTTATCTCGCCCCAGTTTAGAGGTGGTGTTGCGCTACAGAGCTTATGTTGATAATGCGCTAAACGAGCTGCTTCAATTAGGCACTAACCAAACACTGTGCAATATTATAGAACTTGGGCTGAATCATGAGCAGCAACATCAAGAGCTCATGCTAATGGATATTAAATATAATTTTTCGGTTAATCCAAGCTTTCCTGCCTACAGCCAAAGCCAAAATAACTTAATAAAGGTGAGTGATTCGTTAGGCACTTTAAAATATACCGAATTTAGCCAAAGCATAACCAATATAGGGGCTGATGCTAAAAACGGTTTTTCGTACGATAACGAACAACCTAAACATCAAGCCCTTATTCATGCGTTTAGTTTTGCTAACCGATTAGTGACTAATAGAGAGTACTTACAATTTATAGAGGCGGGCGGGTATAAAAACCCTTCATTTTGGTTAAGTGATGGCTGGGCTAATATAAACACCGAGCAACTTAGTCACCCTTTATACTGGCAGTATATTGACGGGCAGTGGTTTGAATTTACCCTTTACGGACTGCAGCCTTTAAATTTAGATGCGCCAGTGAGCCATGTAAGTTATTTTGAAGCGGCAGCCTATGCTAACTTTGTAAATGCGCGCCTACCTACTGAGTTTGAATGGGAGTATGTAGCGCAGCAGCAAGCACTTAAGCAACAGCAAAATGATTTACTTACGCCAAGTGTATGTAAAAACCCAGATGTTATCTCGCAGTTAAGCGATACATGTTGGCAGTGGACTAATAGCGCCTATTTACCTTACCCAGGCTTTAAACCATTTAGCGGAGCCGCAGGGGAGTACAATGGTAAATTTATGAATAACCAAATGGTTTTGCGTGGCGGGTGTGTGTTTACCCCAAAAGATCATTTAAGACAGACCTATCGTAACTTTTTTTATCCGCACCAAGCGTGGATGTGCAGCGGCATAAGACTAGCAAAGGACATACTATGAGCCAAGTAACAGCAATTAATCAGCAATCAATAACCGATCTAGACTTTTTAAATGATGTATTACATGGACTTGCTCAACAGCAAAAGTCGCTGCCGTGTAAGTATTTTTACGATGATAAAGGGGCGGCTTTATTCGAGCAAATAACCTCATTGCAAGAGTACTATGTTACCCGTACTGAACTTGCCATATTAGAAGGTTACTCAAAAGCTATCGCTAATAGACTGCCCGAGAACCTATCAATTATTGAGCCTGGCTGTGGCTCGGGTAAAAAGGTCGCGTATTTACTCGCCCATATGAGCAATGTAAAAACCTTTGTTCCTTTTGAAATATCATCAGAGATGCTTAATTACTCGTTAGCGCATTTATCACCGTTATTTCCGGAGCTGGCCATTACACCATTGCTAGGTGATTTTACCCATAGCCAAATGGTTAAGCAGTTAACAAAAGACACCGCCTTAGACAGCCAAACAAATTTAGTTTATTTTCCAGGCTCTACACTGGGTAACTTTGCGCCAGTAAAAGCCATTGAAATAATGAATAATTTTCACCGTTTATGTGGTGTTGATGGCTATGTATTAATAGGTATTGATTTAGTAAAAGAGCGACAAGTGTTACTTGATGCTTACGATGACAAAGCCGGCATTACCGCCGCCTTTAATAAAAACTTGCTCCAGCGTATAAATAACGAATTAAATGGCACGTTTATTTTAGATAATTTTAAACACGAATCGCGATTTAACGAAGTGCACAGCCGCATTGAAATGCATTTAGTGAGCAAGTGTAATCAAAGCGTGGTTATTAACGATAAGCAAATAGACTTTGTAGCGGGAGAGAGCATTCACACTGAAAACTCGCACAAATATACGCTTGAGTCGTTTAAAAATCTTGCTGCTCAAGCTAATTTATCGCTTGAACAAACATGGCAAGACGAGAAAAGCTACTTTGCACTTTGCCTACTAAGGCCAATGTAATAGCTTAACTTACAACTACCTGATTGCTGCTAAACGTATAGTTTAGCAGCGCGCCCTTTGGTGACTGCTGCATAAGGCTTACTTTATTTAAACCATATAGTCTAAAAATAAGTGGCGCAATAACCGACACGGCAGAGCCTGTAGCAGTATCTTCATTTACCCCAAATTGCGGCGCAAAATACCTAAAATACGCACTTGCGCGGTTTTTATTAATACTATGTATTTGCAGTGCAATTACGGCATTGTTATGCACATTTACTAAATGATTAAAATTAACCTCTAAATGCTTTAAATCAGCTATGTTTTTAAACAGTACAACGGTATAGCCATTTTTATAAGCTGTTGAGTAAGTAGCTTTTATAGAGTGCGAAAACACATCACTAAGGCTGTTAACCTCATCACTCTTTTTAGAATTAATAGCCGCTAGCTGAAGTTGTACCCGGCCTGTAGCTCGCTTGATTTTAAACCGTTCTTTATCGTTTGAAATAAAATGTGAAGGGCAAAAACCAAAGTGTGCTAATAAACATTTTGCAGCAGCAAGGGTGCCATGGCCGCAGCGCTTAATTTCTGATGTTTGGTTAAACCAGCGAATGTTACATACACGGTGAGAAATTTCATTTTCATTTAAAAAAACGCTAGCAGGGTGCTGCGAATTTGATGCAATTTTTTGCATTACACGCGTACTTAACCCTTGCGTATAAATAACAATTAACGCACTTGAACCGGCTAAGTTATGCTGTGAACTAGAAAATACAGGAACTGAATAAAGGTGCTTTATATATCGCAACCTAGGCTGTTGTAGCCTACGTTGCGATAAAAGGGTGCGTTTAGCCTTTGCTTGCATACGCGTCATTGTGAACGCCAGCAGCACGGCCTGAAGGATCAGCATTATTTTGAAATGATGCATCCCATGCAAGTGCTTCAGGTGTTGAACACGCAACCGACTTACCATGTGGTACACATTTAGCTGATGCATCACCTGGGAAGTGTGATTCAAAAATAGAGCGATAGTAATACGCTTCTTTAGAATCAGGCGTGTTAATAGGGTACTTAAACTTAGCGTTAGCAAGCTCTTGGTCGCTTACTTGCTCGTTTACAAACTCTTTTAACGTGTCTATCCAGCTGTAGCCAACACCGTCTGAGAATTGCTCTTTTTGACGCCACAGTACTTCTTCAGGAAGGTAGCCATCGAAGCCTTCGCGTAAAATGTGCTTTTCAATTTTGCCATCTTTACACATTTTAGCTTCAGGGTTGATACGCATAGCCACATCAACAAACTCTTTATCAAGAAACGGTACGCGTGCTTCTACGCCCCATGCAGCCATTGACTTATTGGCACGTAAACAGTCAAACATATGTAGCTTTGACACTTTACGGTTTAGCTCTTCATGAAACTCTTGTGCGTTTGGCGCTTTATGGAAGTATAAATAGCCACCAAATAGTTCATCAGCGCCTTCGCCCGATAATACCATTTTAATACCCATAGCTTTAATTTGGCGCGCCATTAAATACATTGGCGTTGAGGCACGGATGGTGGTTACATCGTACGTTTCAATGTGGTAAATAACCTCACGAAGCGCATCAATGCCTTCTTGAATGGTAAAGTGAATAGGGTGATGTACTGTGCCAATCATATCCGCTACTTTTTGCGCAGCGGCTAAATCAGGTGAACCCTCAAGCCCAACAGAAAAAGAATGTAGCTTAGGCCACCATGCGTCACTTTCATCGTTATCTTCAATACGTTTAGCGGCAAAACGTTGCGTAATAGCCGAAATAACCGACGAGTCTAAACCGCCCGATAGCAATACCCCATACGGTACATCACACATTAGCTGGCGTTTTACTGCGCTTTCTAGCGCTTCTTTTACGTCTTGCGCTTGTGCACTGTTATCTTTAACTGCATCAAAGGTTTCCCAATCGCGCTTATAATAAGGCGTTAGTTCACCATTTTTGCTGTATAGGTAGTGCCCTGGTGGAAACTCTTCAATGTGCTTACAAATTGGTGAAAGCGCTTTAAGCTCTGAGGCAACATAAAAATTACCATGCTCATCGTGGCCAGTATAAAGCGGAATAATACCAATGTGATCGCGGCCAATTAAGTACGCATCGTTTTCTTCATCGTATAAACAAAATGCAAAAATACCATTTAAGTCATCTAAAAATTCAGGCCCTTTTTGTTTGTATAACGCTAAAATAACTTCACAGTCTGATTGAGTCTGAAACTCAAAATCAACCTCTAACTCTGCTGCCAGCTCTTTGTGGTTATAAATTTCGCCGTTAACCGCTAAAATATTTGTTTTTTCAGGGTTATATAATGGTTGTGCGCCGCTTGATACACCAACAATGGCTAAGCGTTCATGCACTAAAATCGCTTTTTCAGATGAATACACACCAGACCAATCTGGGCCACGGTGCCTTAGTAGTTTTGACATTTCAATTGCTTGGGTACGCAACTGAGTGGCGTTAGATTTAATATCTAATACACCAAAAATTGAACACATAGTAACTCCTCATTCCTATTATGTGTGCAGCAGGGCAACTTTGCTGTGCTGCGAAACCTTGTTTTATCAGAAATAATTACTCAAGTCACACTGCTTTTACAATTAATTAAGAATAATTTATGCACCAACTGAAAAGTGCGCGCACCAAAGTAGTGCGCTGCGCGCAGGTGTGGATATATTTACAACACTTTTGGTGTGTAAAGTGGCGTTAGTAAGGCATTCAGTGCAGTGTTTGCAAAAAAGCACACTGCACAAATGCACCAAGTGTGTGCGAAAATTTAAGCAGAGCTTAAATTGCCTTATTATAATTTTTTGCGTTAGCGTGTTTTAATTTTATTCGCTTAATTAACCAATCTAAGCCTACCTATTGCAAGTTAAGTAGAGCGCCGCTTGTACTTTTATTAGCTCCTTGTAATAGGTTTATATCTCACCTTAGAGTTAACTATATTTAAGCGCCAAGCTGAGTTGATGTAAGTGACCTTTAAGCTTTTGTTTTGCTAAGCTAGCCTGCTCATGGGTTACTTGCTTAAATTCAATTGAGTCACCGGGTCTAAATTGCGCAAATTGATGTAAATCAGCCTCTATTACCGTGCCAAGTAATGGGTAGCCACCGGTTGTTTGTGCGTCGTTAAGTAATACAATAGGCTCACCACAGGGCGGTAATTGAATAGAGCCTGGGCCTGTACCAAGAGAGGCAAGTGAGTGACTATGAGTTAGGGGACTTTCGTTTGTTAGCCTAAGGCCCATTCTGTTGCTGTTATGGCTTACTTTAAACGCCGTTGAAAAAAACTGTTTAAGTAGCGTATCACCTAATAGATGCGCATGTGGGCTTGCATATACCCTAATCACCTTTAGTTTAGGCGGAGTAATAGCGCCACGCTGTATAAAGCGCGTTATTGGCACGGGCGATGTTTTAATAGGAATCATGTCGCCCTCGCTTAGTGCTTTACCTGCTAAACCGCCAAAGAGCGCGTTTAAATCGGTTGATTTTGAGCCCATGATATCTTTAACATCAATGCCACCTTGTACGGCTACATAGGCACGCAAACCAGCGCGGCCAGTATCAAAGCTTAAAGTTTGTTTGGCTCTTACTTGGTAACTCCAGCCAGGGTACAAGGGTGTTTCATCAAGCGCAGCGTTTAAATCAGCACCTTGTAGGGCAATAACAGTATCGGTTTCAAACTGTAACTCGCAAAGGCCTAACGTAACTTCAAGCACAGCTTCATTATCTTTGTTACCCACTAATTTATTGGCAATTATTTGTGCGTAAGGGTCTAAACAACCCGCTTGGCTTACACCTAAATGACGATAACCGCAGCGCCCGCCATCTTGAATTGTAAGTTGTACACCAGGTTTAAGAACTTTTATCACTTTATGCTCCTTGCACTGTGCTTATTGAAACGAACGATAGCGTGTCGCCGGGTTTAAATAAGCAAGGATCTGAGTGTGTGCTATCAAAAAGGGGCGTGTTTGTGTGGCCAATGATATGCCAACCGCCAGGTGTTTCTGCTGGGTAAATGGCAGTTTGCTCTGCGCCTAAAGCAATGGCACCTTTAGGTACTTTAGTACGCGGCGTGTCTCTGCGTGGGATATGCAAGCGTGAATCTAATCCATGCAGGTAGGCAAACCCGGGCTGAAATCCTAAAAATAAAACGTGGTAAGTGGCTTGGCTATGTATTTGAATAATTTGTTGGGGTGTTAAATTAGTTTGTTTGGCAACTAAATCTAAATCTTCTCCTTCATAAGTAGTGTGTATTTTATGGTGAGTGCCTTTAAATGTTGTTGCTTGTACTTTGTCCCATAAATCAGGCAAGGCGTTTTGCCATTTTTTTAAATTACTTGCCGATTTTAAATAAAGCGTTAAAGAGTTCATGCCTGGGACTAAATCAATAAATTCGTTACTTTGCTTTAGCTGCTTAGTGAGTGCCCAAATTTTTTTTTGAGTGTCTAACACATTGTTTTGTTTATGCTGTGTGGCATCTAATAGCAAACTGTTATTTGTTAAAGTAAATACCTGTAAAAATGCAGTCATAATTTAATCTTTTTATACAACGTGCAGCAAAGCTAACATAGTTTTGTCAATTTATTCAGTACCTAGCCATAAGAAAAATAAACGAAAAAGAAATGCAGACTCAAACTGTATTCAAATTTAGCACGTATTTATTTACTGAAATTAAAACAAGGGATGTTGGGTCTTAATTAAAACACGTAGGTATTAAGAGGTATTTATGACATTTTCTCGCTCAGTTTATTTATTAGGCGCCGCTATTACATTTAGCGCCGGCTGTTTTGCTTTATCAACCGAAAAAATAGAGCACAGCAACGTAGAGGCCACAATGCATATAAAAACCATTGTGTTAGGCTCTGGCTGTTTTTGGGGAGCCGAAAAGCGCTACGAAGCACTAGAAGGGGTTATTGATGCAGAGTCAGGCTATGCAGACGGGCACGGCTTTAAAGCAACCTATAAAAATATCACCGACCAATCTCGCCGGTTTGACGAAAACAACTACGCTGAAGTAGTGCAAGTGATGTACAACAGCAATATCATTTCTTCTAAAGCGCTATTACAAAATTACTTTGAAAGCCATGATCCTACACAATCGAATCGCCAAGGTAATGATATTGGCACGCAGTATCGATCAATTATTCTTACTACCACTAAAGAGCAAGCGCAGCTTGCAGAGCAAGTTAAAGCCGAGTATCAGCCGTTATTAAGTGAAGCCGGTTATGGGGCAATTAAAACAGTAATAAGACCGCTTGAGGGGTTTGTATCTGCTGAGGAGTACCATCAAAATTATTTACAAAAGAACCCAAATGGCTATTGCCCAGATCACGCCACGGGTGTGGTATTTAATAAAACTAAAAAAGCAGATGTAGACAATAGTGTTTTACTCACGGGCAAGCAGATTGTGGTACTTGATTCGCGCGAATACTGCCCTTACTGTGAAAAATTTAAAAAAACAGTCGCTAACAATTACAAAGGTTCAATCCCACTGACATTTCGTCACGCCGATGAGCTTAATGGCCTAACTATAAAATCGGCAACTTGGGCAACCCCCACCATTTTGTTTTTAGAAAATGGAAAAGAGGTGTACGCGCGTCAAGGCTATGCAAGCCCCGCTGAATTTTACAAAGCGCTTGGCGCCTTTAAGCTAGGCGATAGTGATGCCTACGAAGTCGCATTTAATGAGCGCACCGACAGACCTTACTGTAAAGAGTATAAAGAATTTAAAAACACTCCCGATGGCGTATTTGTTGATAAATTAAGTGGTGAGCCATTATTTGATACTCGCGATAGATTTAATTCGGGCACGGGGTGGCTGTCGTTTAAACATCCGGTTAAAAATAGTGTTACTAAGCATAAAGATACCAGCTGGGGGATGACTCGAATAGAGCTCAAATCAAAAAGCACCGGTATACATTTAGGGCATTTATTTAAAGGTGAGGGGCCAAGAGGCACAGATAGATACTGTATTAATGCTACTGTGTTAGAGTTTATACCTCGTGACAAAAGCTAATTTATAAGAGCGATTAATTCGCTCTTTTATATTTAATAAATCTAAACTTTAATTAACTGTGATTATGATATATAAATTAATTATCCAAACGATATAAACGGCATTTTACTATCAAATTGATTAACACGTTAGCACTTGTATCAGGGCTTATAACTATAAGCCCTGTATTAGCACAGCCAACCGAAAAATATGTAATAGGGGTAGAGAATATAGAATACCTGCCTTATTACGATGGCAGTGGCACTAATAAGCGTGATTATTTTGGTTTTAGTAAAGAGTTACTGGAACTATTTGCAAAACAACAAAATATTAAATTTGAATTTTACACTTTGCCTATTCCGCGCCTTTATAAAGAATTTATAGAGCATCACCATGTTGACTTTAAATACCCCGACAACCCTAATTGGCAAGTAAGTTATAAAAATCAGCATCAACAAAATATTAATTATTCTGTGCCTTCATTAGTTACACATACAGGTATAGCGAGCTTAAAAGACAATATTAAACTTGAAGATTGTAAATCACTTGCAAAAGTGCGTGGCTTTACATTGCAAGGGCTTGAAAAGTTAACCTCAATGCCAGGCTTGCAAGTACTCGAAAATGATAACGTTATTGAGATGATTTATTTGCTGCATAAAGAGCGAGTTGATTGTATATATATTTCACACGATGTACTTAAATACAATATAGAAGAATTTTTTGATACTCCCGTCCCTGTGTTTTTTCAGCATCAGTTGCCTGTTGATCACCAAGCGTTTATGTTATCGAGCATTAAACACCCACAGCTCGTTAAAAAGTTTAATGTATTTTTAAAAGACAATGAAAATGCCATTGAAGAGCTTAAACAAAAACATAACTTTATAGTTGAATAATACTAAATTTAAGCGAATTGGTATAAAACGGTGGGGCAGGTAATCGTGTTTATAAAACAAAAACGGCCCATATAAGGTCACCACCTCACATGAACCGCTTTTCACACTGACAACATCTTACACACACAATATAAGATTTGGTTTGCTACACAGTAGCTAATTTAGTTATTGCTGCGTGTTGCTGGTGGAATAAAAAACAGTTCAAACCAAGTCACCACCTAACTTGAACTGCTTTTTCACACTGACAACATCTTACACACACAATATAAGATTTGGTTTGCTACACAGTAGCTAATTACGTTATTGCTGCGTGCTGATGGTGGAATAAAAAACAGTTCAAACCAAGTCACCACCTGACTTGAACTGCCTTTTCACACTGACAACATCTTACACACACAATATAAGATTCTTTTCTTACCTTGTTAGAGCTATCACATCTAAAAAGGTTGCATTTATTTGGTGCAAAACAGTAAATAATGTCTAATTAGTAAAAACGTTTAGCTGTTTGCTTGCGATGGGTTAACTTTAAAATAATCGTAAAAGTCAGACAAACGATAAAAATAAAACCAATAAGTGAAAAAAATTAAGCTATAGACTTTAGTCTAACGTGTTGTGTTATTTTATTGATTTAAAAAGATAAATTTTTATAGGTTAGCTTGTAGGGCAAAAACGAATGATTAAATAAAAATATTTAATTAATAATAAATCACTAAACGGTGTTGTTAAGCTGCAAGAAAGTAAAAAAGAAGGAGCTTTACAGTTTACTGCGTGCAGCTTTAGCACTTGCTACGTGCTGCACACATTAAAATTGGCGTTATTAAACCAAAATGTAAATTGTATTTACTAAGGCAACACTAACCTTGAATGTTGCTAAATGTAGATACAACCCATTTAGCAAATAAATCTAGCGCGGGATTTGGCGAATTAGCTTCATGCTGTACTAAATAGTATTTATCTTTGGTGGTAAGGGGCTGTTGAAATAATTTATAAAGCCATTTTTCATCAAACCAGCTTTGGCTAATAGGCAGCGGAATAAGTGAAATGCCAATGCCCTGTTGCGCTGCACGAGCGACCCCAAACATACTATCAATTTGTATAATTTGCGTAGGCGAAAAGTCATCTATACCCGCTTTTTCAGCCCATTGGTGCCATGCCCACGGCCTTGCTTTGTGAAGGATTAATGGTACTTGGTTTAATGCTTGGCAGTGATCGTCTTTCCACTGTTTTAACAGTTTTTCGTTACACGCCGGTATATATTCAAGATTAAATAGCTCTGTAGTAAGGCCCTCAGTGGGTTTACTTGAGGATAAAACAATCGATAAATCACTGTGACGGGTTAGCTCTTTACGGGTTTTGAGCGTATCCATTTGTAAATTTATATTAGGGTGCTCAGATGTCCACTCACTTAATTTAGGCATAAGTAGTTCACTGGCAAAAAATTCAGGCAGCGTAATAGTTATATTAGTATTTTGCTGCAATTGACTGAACTCGTTGATGGTGTTTTCAAGCGTATAGATAATAGGCGAAATGGCATCAAAAAAGTTTTTACCCGCAGCCGTTAAACTAATGGATCGGGTTTGGCGTTGAAAGAGTTCAATGCCTAGTTGTTCTTCAAGTTGTTTTATCTGATGGCTTACCGCAGAGGGCGTTAAGTACAGCTCTTTAGCTGCATGTTTAAAACTTAAGCTTTTTGCTGCAAAGCAAAAAGAGCGGAGGCCTCGAATAGGAGTTTGCATGTTTTCCAGAATTGTTTAATTAATTTAAGACGCCTTTAATAGGCAATAATCGAACCAATAATTTAATATAATAATATCAATAGTTTAATTTTAAATATAGCACTAGTTCACAAAAAAGGTGCAGACAATCCACAAATTAGTGCAAATAATCTAAGCGCTTACATTAAAAGCTATTTGTATTATAGATAATATTTACTACAACTGTATTAAAACTGAAAAAAAGTTTATGGCAGGCAAAAAAATCCCTCTTTCGAGGGATTTTGGGTAACTCAGCGCCATTGGCACTGGGAATGAGGTCGGTACATGGTAAAGCGTTAAAAAACCATTTCTGGTACTTCACCGTCAACAAGTAATTTACCTGCTGTTTTACTAATGATTTCATCAACCGATACGCCCGGAGCGCGCTCGAGTAAATGAAATGCGCCGTCTTTAACTTCAAGTACGGCCAAATCTGTTACTATTTTTTTAACGCAATTAACGCCCGTTAGCGGTAATGTGCACGACTCTAATAATTTAGAATCACCATGCTTACTGGCATGGGTCATAGTAACAATAATATTCTTTGCCCCAGCGACTAAATCCATTGCGCCCCCCATGCCTTTTATCAGCTTTTTGGGGATCATCCACGAGGCAATGTTGCCGCTTTGGTCTACTTCAAATGCACCCAGAACGGTTAAGTCTACATGACCACCCCGTATCATGGCAAAACTATCTGCACTATTAAATATGGCTGNGCTGTCACGGTTTCTTTACCCGCGTTTATCATATCTGCGTCTAGCTCGGCTTTTGTTGGGTAGGGACCCATACCTAAAAGCCCATTTTCTGACTGTAACATAACTTCAATACCATCAGGTACATAGTTTGCGACGAGTGTCGGAATTCCTATGCCCAAATTAACGTAAAAGCCGTCTTGTAGTTCCTGTGCAACGCGCATTGCAACTTGTTCACGTGATAATGCCATAACCTATGCTCCTGCTTAATCTCGTGTTGTTACACGTTCAATGCGTTTTTCAAAGTCGCCTTTTATAACGCGATTTACAAAAATGCCGGGGGTATGAATTTGGCTTGGCTCAAGTTCACCGGGCTCTACTATTTCTTCTACTTCGGCAACGGTAATCTTACCTGCTGTTGCCGCCATTGGGTTAAAGTTCATGGCAGTGTGCCTAAATACTAAATTACCGTATCGGTCGGCTTTCCACGCTTTTACAATGGCAAACTCACCGGTGATCGACTCTTCTAAAATATATGGGCGTCCGTCAAATTCTTTTACATCTTTACCCTCTGCAACGGGCGTACCGTAACCTGTAGCGGTATAAAATGCAGGAATACCTGCACCGCCCGCCCGCATTTTTTCAGCCAAGGTGCCTTGCGGGGTAAGCTCTACATCTATTTCACCGCTTAGTAATTGCTGCTCAAATAGGGCGTTTTCGCCCACATAGGAGGCAATTACTTTTTTAATTTGTTTATCTTTAAGTAAAATTCCTAATCCAAAGTCATCTACACCACAGTTGTTAGAAACCACGGTTAGCTCTTTGGTGTTCATTGCCTTAATTTGTTGAATTAAGCCCTCAGGAATACCGCATAAGCCAAAGCCGCCAGCAATAACGGTATCGCCGTCTTTTAACCCTGCCATTGCAGCTTCGTAACTAGAAACCACTTTATCAAAACCGGCCATGAGACTCTCCTCATTGTATTAACTGCCATTTGGCAAGTTAAGCTATTATTTTTGTGTGTTGCCTAATGCAATTGAAACTTTGCTTACAGGCGTTTTGCCAAGTGCTTGTGTAATTTTCCAACCAGCGCTACTTAACCTTTGTAAATCAATTCCATGTTCAATGCCAAGCCCATTGAGTAAGTAAACAACATCTTCGGTGGCAACATTTCCTGACGCGCCTTTGGCATAAGGGCAGCCGCCAAGGCCTGCAACAGCGGCATCAACCGTTGCTATACCTAAGCTTAACGCTGCGTAAATATTTGTGAGCGCTTGCCCGTAGGTATCATGAAAATGCACTGCCAGTTTTGATTTATCAATATGTTCAAGCAAAAGTGTTAAAAGCTGGGTAACTTTATTTGCAGTGCCAACACCTATGGTATCGCCAAGGCTTATTTCGTAGCAGCCTAAATCTAAAAGCTTTTGCGAAACGCTAAGTACTTTATGCGGGTCTATTTCTCCTTCATAAGGGCAACCGAGTACACAACTTACATAACCGCGTACACGTATGTTATTGGCTTTTGCAAATGCCATAACATCGCTAAAACGCTCAATACTCTCATCAATACTGCAATTTATATTTTTTTGGCAGAACGATTCGCTTGCCGCGGTAAATATGGCAAATTCTTTTATGCCAACGGCATGGGCCGCTTGAGCGCCTTTTAAGTTGGGTGTAAGCGCACTTAAATTTACATGGGGTAAATTAAGCGCTGTTATCACCTCGGCCGAATCGGCCATTTGTGGCACCCATTTAGGCGATACAAAAGCACCGGCTTCAATATTTTTTATGCCCGCGTCACTGAGTGCATTTATTAATGAAATTTTATCAGATGCAGTGACTGACTTTTCGTTTTGTAGGCCATCACGCGCGCCTACTTCAACAATTTTAACTTCAGTTGGGAAAGCAGCCATCACGATGCCTCCTGCGCCGTGGTGTCTTCTACAATTGCTAATAAAGCGCCGTGCGAAACTAATTCGCCTTCATCAAAGCAGTAGCTTTGTAAAATACCATCGTGCGGTGCGTTGAGCGTGTATTCCATTTTCATGGCTTCAATAATCACTACGGCATCGCCTTTGGTAATGGTGCTGCCTACATCAACTAAATGCTTAACCACAGTGCCATTAAGTGGCGCCGCAAGGGGCAGAGCGTCACTTTCATGGCTGCTAATGTAATGTTTAGTGTTTAAGGCAAGCTTAATTTGCAGCGCAGCAAACATCACGCTAATGCTGTTATCAAAGTGGCTAACATGGGCGGTAAATTTTTCCCCATTAATAAACACATTACATACGTTTTGGTTTACAGAGCCTGCTATATCGAACGACTTATCATTATGCGTTACAACATAACCCGTTTTAGTTTTAACGGCGCTTATAGCTAAGTCTGTAAATGGTACATCCACTTTTTGGGGTGCGTTAAGCGTAAAACCACTGAGTTGTTGCCACGGGCTTGCGCTTTGCTGAGTTGCCTTTTTAGCACCAAACGATTCAAGGTAGGCAAAGGCTGCAATTAGTTGTGCTTTTTCAAGCGCGGCGCTATCAACACTTACCAATGCATCGCCTTGCTCGGCAATAAAGTGGGTGCTTGGCGCACCTTGAGCAAATGTAGGGTGGCTAGCTAAGTTGTGTAAAAAGCCAATGTTAGTGCTAAAACCTGCTAAGTGAAATTGCTCAAGTGCTTGGCGTAAACGCGATAATGCTTGCTCTCGGTTATCATCATGCACAATCAGTTTTGCAATCATAGGGTCGTAAAACGGGCTTATTTCATCGCCTTGTGCAATACCGGTATCAATACGTACAAACTCACTGTTAAGTGGTGTGCTTAACGCTTCTATTGTGCCCGAGCAGGGAATAAAGTCGTTACTTGGATCTTCTGCGTAAATACGCGCTTCAAAGCTGTGGCCTTGGAGTTGTATATCTGATTGCGTTAACGGCAGTGTTTGCCCAGCGGCAATATTAATTTGCCAATTAACTAAATCTACGCCGGTTACCATTTCGGTTACAGGGTGCTCTACTTGTAGGCGCGTGTTCATTTCCATAAAGAAAAACTCATCGCCACATAATAAAAACTCAACCGTACCTGCACCTCTGTAGTTTATTGCAAGGGCACAGCGTACTGCGGCTTCACCCATTTCTTTACGCAGTTCATCACTTAAACCCGGCGCTGGGGCTTCTTCAATTACTTTTTGATGACGGCGCTGTAATGAGCAATCACGATCCCCTAAATAAACACAGTTACCGTGGTTATCAGCAAAAACTTGTACTTCAACATGGCGAGGCTGGTTAACATAGCGCTCAAGCAGTACTAAGTCGTTACCAAAGCCCGCAATTGCTTCACGCTGTGCGCCTTCAAGCGCACTTATAAAGTCTTTGGCTTGCTCAACAACGCGCATGCCTTTACCGCCGCCGCCA
>NZ_AUTO01000088.1:0-2260 GCF_000498055.1 Pseudoalteromonas sp. TB51 | reverse complement strand
CCGCCGCCGCCAAAGGCCGCTTTAATGAGCACGGGGTAACCAATTTTTTCAGCCTCAGATTGTAAAAAAGCAGGGTCTTGGTTATCACCGTAATACCCTGGCACTAATGGTACATTTGCCGCGGCCATTATTTCTTTGGCGCGGGTTTTAGAGCCCATGGCTTCTATGCTGCTTGCAAGTGGGCCAATAAACGCAATGTTGTTAGCTTCACAGGCGTTAGCAAACTCACTGTTTTCAGATAAAAAACCGTATCCAGGGTGTATACAATCGGCACCGCTTATTTTTGCAACCTGTAAAATTTTATCTGTTACAAGGTATGAGTCTTTACTTGGTGCAGGGCCAATGTGGTAGGCCTCATCAGCCATTTTTACATGTTGTGCGTGTTTGTCGGCGTCAGAGTAAACAGCGACCGTTGTTAGGCCCATTTGCTTTGCACTTCGCATTATACGGCATGCAATTTCACCACGGTTGGCAATGAGTATCTTTTTTAATGTGTGTGTGTTCATAATTAGTCCTACAGTTGCCAAGCGGGAGGGCGTTTATCAAAAAAGGCGCTTAGTCCTTCTTGGCCTTCGTCCGATACCCGAATATTTGCAATACGTTCGGCCGTGAGTTCGATAAGATCATCATTAATAGGCTTATTTGCTACATCGTTAATTAATGATTTAGCGGCTTTTACAGCTACTGGGCCGTTATCGATTAATGTTTGCAGCATGTTATCAAGGGCACAGTCTAAATTACCGGTCACCTGATGAACCAAACCAAGTTGTTTTGCTGTGTGGGCATCAAACACCTCGGCAGTTAAAAAGTAGCGGCGCGCGGCACGCTCACCAATGGCTTTAATTACATAGGGGCTAATTACCGCAGGAATAAGCCCTAGTTTTACTTCGCTTAAACAAAACTGCGCATCGTCTTTACTTAGGGCAATATCACAACATGCAATTAAGCCTAATGCCCCACCAAATGCAGCGCCTTGTACAGCACATATGGTTGGGTGAGGAGAGGCGGCTAGTACCTGCATTAATTTAGCGAGCTGCATAGAGTCGGCAAGGTTATCGGCGTAGTTGTTATCAGCCATTGATTTCATCCAGGCTAAATCGGCACCGGCAGAAAAGTGCTTACCTTCAGTTTTTAAAACTAAAGCGCGAATATCGAGCGTATTTGCATGCTCTATGCACTGAATTAGCTCGTGTATTACTTCACTATTAAATGCGTTACGTTTTTCAACTCGGCTTAAAACAAGTACAGCCACATTAGATTTTGTTATTTGTAGTGTTACTGACATTTTTGCGCTCCGGTTACATTCTAAATACGCCAAACTTAGAGTCTTGCTGTGGTGCATTTTGAGCTGCACTTAAGGCTAGGCCTAATACGTTACGGGTATCGGCAGGGTCAATAATGCCGTCGTCCCACAAGCGTGCGCTTGCGTAATACGGATGGCCTTGCTCTTCGTACTGATCAATAATTGGCTTTTTAAAATCGCTAACTTCTTGCTCGCTCATGCTATGGCCTTTACGTGCTAAACCATCTTGCTTAACTTGCGCCATTACACCGGCGGCTTGCTCACCGCCCATTACCGAAATACGGGCATTGGGCCACATCCACATCATGGTGGGTTCAAATGCGCGGCCACACATTCCGTAGTTACCAGCGCCATAAGAGCCACCAATTAGCACCGTAAATTTAGGTACATCGGCACACGAAACCGCCATTACCATTTTAGCGCCGTGCTTTGCTATGCCTTCAGCTTCGTATTTTTTACCCACCATAAAGCCGGTAATATTTTGCAAAAACACTAAAGGAATATTGCGCTGTGCACATAGTTGAATAAAGTGCGCGCCTTTTTGCGCCGACTCACTAAATAAAATGCCGTTATTAGCCACTATGCCTACAGGGTTACCGTAAATACTGGCAAAACCTGTTATCAGCGTTTCACCAAAGTAGCGTTTAAATTCATCAAACGATGAATCATCCACCGTACGGGCAATAACTTCACGCACATCAAACGGCTTTTTAAGGTCGGTGCCTACAATGCCGTAAAGCTCGTTTATATCGTAACGTGGTGGTTTTACATCCTCTAAAAGAGGGGCTGTAGGGCGCGTGTAATTAATACGCTCAATACATTGGCGCGCAATAGACAGCGCATGCTCGTCATTTTCTGCAAAGTGGTCAGCCACCCCCGATGTTTTACAATGCACATCGGCGCCGCCTAATTCTTCGGCGCTGACTACTTCACCAGTCGCTGCTTTTACAAGTGGCG
>NZ_AUTO01000087.1:0-1041 GCF_000498055.1 Pseudoalteromonas sp. TB51 | reverse complement strand
CCGCCACTTGCATGGCCTTTAAGTTTTGGGTTTTGTGCTGCACCATAGTGAATGTTATTGCCCTCTAAGCTGTAAGCCAGCTCATCGGTATGGGTAAAGCCTGTAAAGCGACAACCCTCATTCATTAGTTTGTTTACGGCACTTGCTGTTTGCTGTGCAGGTTTTGCTGCTTTAAACCAGCTTGGGTTACCTGCGCTGTTGCGCTCGCCTTTAACAGCAAATACATCTTTTACCGCAAGGCGCTTATTTACAAGTTTGCCGTGGGTTTGTGTTTGCCATGCGTTAGGGCCATGGTCACAAAAAATACCGGTAAAATTATTATGTGTTTTGGTACTCATATCACCACTCATTATAAAGTAAATCTGACCAACTGGTTATAATCAGATTTAGGATGATTAAAAAGACGAATTAGTTATTATTATTTTTTAGCCCACTGCGTAACATCTTATTTTTATTTTACAGAGCCTGATCCGCTTTTTAATCAGTTAGCTATTATATTGCCTAAAAGCTAAGCAAAAGCAATGCCAAATGCAATAAAGCTGTCCGTTCGGTCAGGTTTTGTTTGGTTTGTATGGGGTTTAGCAGATATTTATAAAAATATAAGTATTAAAGAAGGCGTAATTTAGAGGTGAAAACACACCAAGTTGGTGCGTGATTGCACCAACTTGGTTGCAAGTGTGGCGTTTATAGTAATGCGTTAGGGCTAATAATTAAGCCATTTACATCGGCGTATAGCCAATCGTTAGGGTTAATTGTGGTACTAAGCATGGTCACTGTTTGATTTTTATCTCCAAAGCCACGCTTTAATGTACTGCGCGGGGTTGAGCCTAGCGCCATAACCGGCAAATCCATAGTGGCAAGTATTTCAATGTCACGGCAACAGCCGTTAATAATCACGCCTTCCCAGCGGTTTTTTAACGCGCGCTCCGCCATAATATCGCCTATAAAAGCAAAGCGTTTGCTAGCAAAGCCGTCAATAACCAGTACTTTACCCTTGCCGTTTTCATGCAGTATGTCGGCGGCAAACGAGTTATCGTCTGG
>NZ_AUTO01000086.1:0-21311 GCF_000498055.1 Pseudoalteromonas sp. TB51 | reverse complement strand
CTTGGCCACTAAATGTGGTTTTTTTACCAAAGTGGCGCAGGCCGCTGTCGGCTACTTGTACGCTATTGCGGTGATCGTCAAATAAGTCTGGGGTGGTAAAGTTATTCATGGGTTAAGCCTCACTGTGCTCAGGTATTTTTAAACCAATACCTTTTAAAATTATGTGGGCAGTTGATTGCGTTATTTGTGCCACATCGGTTTCGTCGTATTCTAACTTGTTCATTACCAGTAGCACTTCGGCCTGAAAATCGGCGTAGTACTGCGTAGTTGACCAAATGGTAAATAATAAATGGTAAGGGTCAACATTATCCATTTTGTTTGCATCTATCCAGGCCTGAAACACGTCTACCTTTTGTTTTACCCACGGGCGTGTGTTGGTTCTAAAGTAGTTTTGCAAATAAGGAGCGCCGCGCAGTATTTCACTGGCAAATAAACGTGATTGCAGCGGCTGGTTTACGGCAAGTATTACTTTGCTTTTAATATAGTGATACAGCACATGTGCAGGGTCGTCCTCAGGGGTTACGTTATCTAAGCCTAAGTTCCAGTGTGCAATAATGCGGTCTATTACGTTTTCGTATAGGCCGTCTTTGCTTTTAAAATAATATAAAATATTGGCCTTAGGAACGCCTGCTTCTTTGGCAACCATACTCATACTGGTGCCATCGTAACCAAGCTGAGAAAACAATTGCTCGGCGGCATCGAGTATTAATGTTTGGTTTTTTACTCGGGTGAGTTCTTTTTTATTTGGCTTTGTTTGTGTGCTCATTATGGCGATGCTGTTTTTAACGTGTTGAATGATTGTAACTTTACTGACCAAAAGGTCAAACACTTAAGTGCAGGCCAAAAACATCTTTATAACAATAAATGATGAGCAACAATTGTTTAACCCACTAATTACTGTTAGCGTAACGTCAAACATAAGTAGTACTTTTAGGTAGTTAATGGACTTTTTTTCTAATCATAAATACACGCTTTATGGCATTGCCGCTATTTTATTATGGAGTTGTTTAGTGGCTCTGCTCAGGGATGTTTCGGAGTTATTTGGCCCCATAGGAGGGGCGGCACTCATGTACAGTGTAAGCGCGCTGTTTTTAATTTTGGTAATGGGGCGGCCTAAGTTTGCTGGGTTTAATAAGCGCTATATTATTTGGGGTACTGCTTTATTTGCACTTTACGAGGTGTGTTTAGCGCTGTTTGTAGGGCTTGCTAATAATCGCCACCAAGCGGTAGAAATGGCAGTTATAAATTATTTATGGCCCACACTTACCATTTTGCTCAGTATTATAGTTAACCGTAGTAAAGTAAGTGTTTGGATTTACCCCGGTATGCTGCTTGCCTTTTTTGGTGTGGCTTGGTGCGTTGGTGGCGATAGTGGGTTATCACTTAATAGTATAATGGGCAATTTTGCCAGTAACCCAACGGCCTACTTGTTGGCGTTTGTAGCACCTTTCATTTGGTCTGTTTACTGTGTAATTACTCAAAAAAATAGCAATGGGAAAAATGCCATTGTGCTGTTTTTTATCGCCACGGCACTAAGCTTATGGGTGTTGTATGGATTAAGTGACGAGCCAAAAATGACCTTTACGCTGCACGCGACCGTAACGCTTGTGCTAGCTGGTGTGGTTGTTGGCAGCGGGTATGCTCTTTGGAACCAAGCTATTATTGGCGGTAACTTAATGTTGCTTGGTACGCTTTCGTATTTTACGCCGGTTTTTTCAGCGATTATTTCGGCGCTTTATTTATCTATTACCCTTAGTGCCTCGTTTTGGCAAGGAGTAATAATGGTAACTGGCGGCTCACTCGTATGCTATTTCGTAACGCGTGAAAAACCAGTTAAAAAGCAAATCAACGCCGTAAATTAACGGTGCAAATGTACGGAGTAAACGCATCCTTTTTTAACTGTGTTTGTTTAGCCAGTTAAGCGCAAGTGGCCATAATCCGTCAGATCTTTTGCTAAAAAATTTCATATGGCCAATTTCCTTCAAACCATAGTCGTGTGGGTTTAAGGTTAGGGTTTGTGCTTTTAATTTAGGAAAAACCGAGAGCATATCGGCAACATTTGCATTGTTAGCAATATCGTCATCGGTAGCATTAACCCATATTGAGGGCATAGAAAGCGTGTTGTAACAGTGTTGAAATACGGTATCACCAAATGCTGATTGCACATAACCTTGGGCGTTACACCATTTGCGCCATTGTTTAGCTACGCCTTTAGGTAGGGGCTCGCCCATACCAAACCACTGCGATTTAGTATGACCAAACAAGGCATTACTAAAGGGTATGACCCCATTCATAAAAAAGTGCGCTTTAACCTGATACGCTAAGCTCATATTAGTTAATTTACCTGACGAGCAAGCAAAATTAAACGCGGAGCTTAGCTCGTTGGCGTTATGCATTAGCCCCACTAATTGCCCACCGGCGCTATGACCCACTAAATGATACTGCGTATTAGGAAATACCCTTTGCAAATGCTCAAGCGCCGCAGGCATGTCTTGCTCACCCCAACTTTGTAAACTGGCTTTGCTTTTTTTAATGCTGCGGTTAAGCGATTGGCCAATGCCACTGTTATCAAAAGTAATAACGCCAAAGCCATGTTGCTGTAAGTAAGTAGCAAAGTTTGCATAAAACTGCTGCTTTATACCGGTTGCAGGGGCAATCATCACCGCACCTTTAATAGGGCTGGTGGGTGTAAATAGGTGTGCGCTTAGAGTTTGCCTGTCGTTACAGGTTATAGTGACGTGCTCAAAGTGTGGTGCGGTCATTAGAATTATTATTTCCCATATAAAGTACACAGGTAAAAATAATATCTGGTTAGACCAGTCTCAGCAAGAGGCGTGTGCGTTGTTTATACCAACCCCATTAAGTATGTGTTCTAAATTTTACGTCGAATAAACAATTCAGTCCTAGTCGTAAATTGATGTAAATGGTTGTTCCCTTGACGAAAATTACAACAAAGAAATGAGTTGTTTTAGCAAGTAAAATAGATCAGCTATTTATTGGCGTTGGTATTAAACCACGCCCCAGATAAAATGGGGCGAGAGGAAGGTTTAAATAACTAAAGGGGACTACTTATTTTGCCAAAGCCGTGTTATTGGCTGCTAATGTAGCCTTATTGTCACTAACAATAACGGGCTAATGGGTATATGAAAAGTTGATTAATTAGATTTGCTGTTTACCTGTGCTAATAAGTCGAGCACTTTTTGTTGGCCAAATTTTTGTGCAAATTGCTCGGCTGTTTGGCCGGCTTTGTTTTGATGTGCGTTGTCGCAATCAAGGCTAACAAGTGTTTTAGCTATGCTAAATTCGCCTCTAAATATGGCGGCNCGGCCATTAGGGCTGTATTACCGCGGTTGTCTTCTAAACAGGCATTAGCGCCTAATTGTAATAAGGTGTTTACCGTATTTTTATTGCCATGGTAGGTGGCAATCATTAGCGCGGTGTAACCTTTGTTGTTGTAACTATTAATAGGAATGCCAGCATCTACAAATTGCGTTATTACGGCGGTGTCGTCGGTGCGTGCGGCTGCAAAGTAATAAGCAAGTAAGCTGTTGTATTGCGACTGGGCGGTGCTTTGTTCCGTTACAGGGCTTTGTGGCTCATTGGCAAAGCTTGAAAAGCTCATCACTAAAGTAAATATAATAAGTAATTTACGCATACTGTTTACCTTTTTAAAAAAGAGGAAAGCTAGGCTTTCCTCAATAACTTACAGGTTGGGTAAAATATTAAAGCTTAGCGGCTAGTTGCTTAACTTGTTTCATGTCGCCGTTTACAGCTTTAGTTAAGCGTGTACCGTATTCGCTATCTGCTTTGTAGAAGTGGCTAAGCATTTTGTGCATAACTTTGCTGTCTTTCACTTTGCCTAAATCACCGGCTAAGTTGTTAACTAAGTTAGTGCGCTCTTGCTTGCTAAAGCTGCGGTAAAGTACACCCGCTTGAGCAAAGTTTTGCTGCTTTTTAATTGCTGCTTGTTGTACGTAGCCTTTAAGCTCTGTGTTACTTCTGCGTGCAATTGGGTTTTCTGCAACGTTTTCGTGACTTGGTTGGTAGTTCACGTTACTTGTGGTATTACCGTAGTTCATTGCGCCGTCTTGGTTGTAGTTAACCACTTCAACTTTTGCACGGTTAATTGGCAATTGTTGGTGGTTAGCACCTAAGCGGTACATTTGCGTATCGGCGTAAGAGAAAACACGCCCTTGTAAAAGTCTGTCTTCAGATGGCTCAATACCCGGAATTACATTTGCCGGTGCCATTGCAACTTGTTCTGTAGATTGGAAGAAGTTAGTTGGCATACGGTTTAGGGTCATGGTGCCTACTTTAGTTTCTTTAACGTCTAACCACATTTTTGTTGCATCTAATGGGTTGTAGTCAAAGTCATCTAACTGCGACGGATCAAGGGTTTTAATGTATAGATCCCACTTAGGGAAGTTGCCTTTACCAATCTCGCTGTATAGGTCGCGTGTTAAGTGTTGGAAGTCTTTACCTTGCACTTCGTTTACTTCTTTAGCATCAAGGTTGTCTATACCTTGTTGGCTTACCCAGTGAAACTTAACGTATTTAACATCGCCTGATTTATTAATCATTTTGTAAGCATGTACGCCCCAGCCGTCCATTTTACGTAGGCTTGCTGGTGTGCCGTAGTCGCTGTATACCCACGTTAACATGTGAGTAGAACCTGGCTCGTATGAGAAAAAGTCAAAAAAGCGGTTAGGATCTTGAATGTTATCTACCGGTGATGGTTTTAACGAGTGAACCATGTCTGGAAATTTAATCGCATCGCGAATAAAGAATACCGGTAAGTTGTTACCTACTAAATCCCAGTTACCTTGGTCGGTGTAAAACTTAGTAGCAAAACCACGTGGGTCACGCAGTGTTTCTGGGCTACCTTTTGAGTGAATTACTGATGAAAAACGTACAAATACATCAGTTTCTTTGCCCGCTTCTGCAAACGGTGCAGCAATTGTTAAGTCATCTAATTCTTTAGACGCTACAAACACACCGTGTGCACCTGTACCACGCGCATGCACTACACGCTCAGGAATACGCTCACGTGCAAAACGTTGTAGCTTTTGAATTAGGTGTACGTCTTCAAGTAATACACTTCCGCGCTCACCTGCGGTAATAGAGTTTTGGTTGTCGCCAACAGCTGCGCCGTTGTCTTTAGTAAGGGTAGTTGCGGCACTTGCAGGTAATGCCATTGCTAAAGCTAATGCGCTTAGCGTTAACGTAGATTTATTATTAATCGTGTTTTTTTGAGTATTCATTGTCGACCTCATCTGTATAAAAGTGCCGGCAGTGTTGCTGGCTGTTTAACTGTTAACGAGTGTATTAATAAAAGTGGGTTCGGTAAAATTGATTGTTTAGATTGGGGTAATCACAAATTTAGATTGTTGTTTGCGTGCTGCCTTCTATTTTCTAAATAGCCGTTTTGTAATGTTCGACCTTAGTCGTAATTGCAATTTTGAAATCAATGAAAATACAGACAATTTCATATTTAATGAATAAATATTCACCACTGTGGTGCGTTTTTCACTAACAAGATGTTGACTTATTATAACAATAAAGAGAATATGCTCACTTGCTGGGCTTATGCTCAAGTCAAGGTTGCACCAAACTAGGTGCATAAAAAGGGGCAGTATGAATACTAAAATAGAATTAGTTATTTTTGATTGTGATGGCGTTGTTATAGATAGCGAAATATTAAGCGCGCAAGTGTTAATAAACATGCTTGCAGAGATTGGCGTTAATATTGACCGAGCCTATGTACAACAATATTTTTTGGGCTGTAATTTTAAAACAGTCACCCAAAACTTATTCGATACCTTTAACGTGACCTTAGCTGAGAGCTTTGAAGCCGATTACCGAGAAGCACTATTAAACGAGTTCGAAACTGCATTAATGCCAACTAACGGCATTAAACACGTGCTAGAGCAATTATCTGTACCTTGTTGCATTGCAACAAGCAGTAGCCCTAAACGCACCGCTAAAGCGCTTAATGTGGTTAATTTATCGCAGCACTTTAATAAGGTATTTACCTCAAGTGAGGTAAAAAATGGTAAGCCCGCGCCCGATTTATTTTTACATGCCGCTGAGCAAATGGGCGTAAAGCCACAAAATTGTTTAGTGATTGAAGATTCAAAAGCCGGCGTGTGCGCCGCACTTGCCGCCAATATGCAGGTTTTGCATTACAGCGGGGGTGGGCATATGCAAGATGCAGTGAATTTTGTTCACCAAGCTTACCCAGAGGTAGCGCATTTAACGCATTGGGATGACTTTTATAAGCAGTACCCAACATTACAAACACAGTAATAGAATATCAACGTTGAGCTTTATGACACTGACAAAGCTTAACGTAAAAATGCATTAATTATTAATTAGTTATAGTAGTAGCATTATAAAAAGGCACGGTGATTTACTCACTATTAATTTAAATAAAAAACACTTATTTAAATTAATAGTTAACCTGCACTTTGGTTAAGAGATTTACTAACATATTAAATCAAAAGTGATATCTATGTTTATTTTCTCTAGCCAGAGATTTACAGTGAAAACAAGGCGAAATTACGCGTCAATAGCTAGCCTATTGCAAGTAAATTTAACGTAGTTAGCGCTGGAAATAGCTGCTTGAGATAGATTTATTATCCAGAGTTCAGGTTAGTTAGGGCTGTGCTTAAAACAATAGGAAAATACCATGGCATCAAGTCCACACACACAAACATTTAACGATGTTAACGAAGAGCAATTGCCCGTTGCTAATCATAAGCTTCATGGTTGGAAGCACTTTGCCGGTTTATACGCTGGTGAACACGTTGCTGCAACCGAGTTTGTTATTGGTGCAACCTTTGTTGCATTAGGCGCATCGACCATCGACATTTTATTAGGTTTATTAATTGGTAACCTATTAGCTATGTGTTCGTGGTGGTTAATTACCTCTCCAATTGCGGTAGAAACACGCTTAAGTTTATACAACTACCTAAATAAAATTGCGGGTAACTCAATGACCAAGCTCTATAACTGGGCAAACGTGGTCATATTTAGTGTGATATCCGCCGCCATGATCACGGTATCGGCAACCGCAGTGCGGTTTTTGTTTGATATACCCGCGCAACTCGATTGGTACCCTAACAGCTTAGCATTTGTGGCCATTGTATTATCGGTTGGCTCTATTGTTGTATTTGTGGCTATGTATGGTTTTTCAACCGTTGCTGATTTTTCTAAAATTTGTGCGCCATGGTTATTTGTTATTTTTATAGCGGGTTCGTTTGCCTTGTTCCCTGAGCTTTCTAATCATGTATTAGGAGTAACCACGCTAACTGGGTTTGATGACTTTATGGCGATAGGGGATTCTTCTATTTGGACCGGTACCACCGCTGATGGCGAAAAAGGTATTGGCTTATTAGAGGTTATTGGTTTTGCATGGGCTGCAAACTCTATTACCCACTTTGGCTTAATTGATATGGCAATTTTTAGATTTGCTAAACGCAAAAGTTACGGTTTGTTTTCAGGCGTAGGTATGTTTTTTGGCCATTACTTAGCATGGATCTCGGCCGGTATTATGGGCGCAGGTGTTGCGGTATTACTTAAAACAACTATTTCATCACTTGATCCAGGTGACGTTGCTTACCACGCATTAGGCTGGACAGGCTTTGTTATTGTAATTATTGCGGGCTGGACTACAGCTAACGCCAACCTTTACCGCGCAGGCCTTGCAGCACAATCTATTTTTGTTGACCAATCGCGCGAGCGCACTACCGCAATTGTCGGTGTTGTAACCGTTATAATTGCGTGTTTCCCGTTTGTATTTTCGCAAATGTTACCGCTTTTAACTTACGCAGGCTTATTAGTAGTACCTGTAGGCGGCATTGTATTTGCCGAGCATGTTTTATTTCCTAAAATTGGTTTAACCCGTTACTGGGCTAAATACAAAAACATTACACGTAGCGTACCAGCCATTGCCTCTTGGGCATTAGCACTTGTGTTTGGCTTTGGTTTAAATGCAATTGATGTAATGTCGTTTTACTACTTATTTATTCCTACTTGGATTTTCACCATTGTTATTTACACGCTACTGGCTAAAAAATACGGCGCAGGTGAAGACTACAGCAAAGAAATTGCAGCAGAAGAGCAAGAGCAGCAAGACATTAAAGAGTACCAAGCAGGACTTGCAGAAAACGTTCAAGCTCCCGTTGTTGATAACTCAATGCTAACCAAAGTGTTAAATGGCGTGTCGACTGTTTCGTTACTTATTATTTTTGGCTTTGCCAGCCAAGTAATGTTTTTTAGTGACAGCATGAGTATTTACGCAGGAAATAAATCTCAGTTTGAAATTGCATGTTTTATTTGCACCATTATTTATTTTGCAACCGCTTACTGGTCGCTATTGCGCCATAAAGCACTCAATACTGCATCTTAATTTAAATTTTTAATATTGTTTTAGTAAGGCCGCACCATGACGCAACACCAGCACACTGACGCTCTTGTTAAAGGGCTAAACCAACAAAGCTTGGCAGATATGCCAAGCCATGTAGATACACCAAACTACGACCGTAGTAAGCTTAAAGCGGGTATAGTTCATATTGGTGTGGGCGGCTTTCACCGTGCTCACCAAGCGGTGTACATTAACGAGCTATTAAAAACGCCTGGTGCTGAACAGTGGGGTATTTGTGGTGTTGGCTTATTAGAAGGTAACCGTGGTCTGCGCGATATTTTAAAGCAACAAGACTACCTTTACACGCTAACGGTAAGACACCCAAACGGGCAAATAGATAACAAAGTTATTGGCTCTATGATTGACTTTTTGTTTGCTCCAGAGGACAAACAAGCGGTTATTAATAAGCTTGCGCACAGCGATACGCATATTGTGTCGTTAACCATTACCGAAGGCGGCTATAACTTTAACCCAGTTACGGGCGAGTTTGACTACTCAAACCCAGACATTATTAACGACATTAACAACCCGAACGACCCAATTACGGCGTTTGGCTACATTACTGCTGCGTTAAAACTACGTAAAGAACAAGGCCTTGATGCGTTTACAGTACAGTCGTGCGATAACATTCAGCACAACGGTAATGTAACGCGTAAAATGCTACTTGCCTTTGCGGCCGAGCAAGATAAAGAACTAAGCGAGTGGATTGCTACTAACTTAACCTTCCCAAATGCAATGGTTGACCGTATTACGCCAGTGTCTAAAAAGAGCGATATTGACTACGTTGTTGATGCATACGGTGTTAGCGATGAATGGCCAATTACCTGTGAGTCGTTTACGCAATGGGTCATTGAAGACTCATTTTGCTGCGGACGCCCAGATTGGGATAGCGTTGGCGCACAATTTGTAAGTGACGTAACACCTTTTGAGACCATGAAAATACGCTTATTAAATGCAGGCCATTCGGTACTGGGTTTATTAGGCTCTGTACATGGCTACGGCACAATTGACGAAACAGTATCAGATCCTTTATTTGCAAAGTACTTACGTGCGTTTATGGATAGAGAAGTAACGCCTAACCTAGAGAAATTAGAAGGCATTGATCTTGAAATCTACAAAGACACGCTAATTGAGCGCTTTGCTAATCCAAACATTAAAGACAGCTTATCGCGCATTTGTTCAGAAAGCGCAGCAAAGCTACCTAAGTTTTTAATTGCCACTATTAACGAAAATCTAGCCCATGGCCGTGATGTATCACTTGCGACCCTGGTTATTGCTGCATGGTGTTTTTACAGCGATAAAGGCGAAGATGAGCAAGGCAATAAGCTTGAAATAATCGATGCAATGCAAAGCGAGTTACATGAAGCCGCGGCTAAAACGGCGACTGATGACCTTGCATTTTTATCGCTAACAAGCTTATTTGGCGATTTAAATACGCAAAGTGCCTTTACGTCTCACTACAAAAACAATGTAGAAGCGTTATACGCACCGGCTAGCAAAATTAAAGCAATTATGAATAACGTGCTTGAGCCTAAAGGTAACTAATAATGAGCATTTTAATTGATTCTAAACAAGGTAAAGACGTAAGCGTAAGTTGCTTTGGCGAAGTACTATGGGATTGTTTTGCAAACGATAAACGCTTAGGCGGCGCGCCGCTTAACATGTGTGTGCGTATTAACTCACTGGGCATTAAAGCCGACATGATAAGCGCTGTAGGTAACGATGAACTGGGTACTGAGCTACTAGGCGAAATTAAAAGCAAAGGCGTAAGCTGCGAATACATTGGCGTTAATAACGACAAAAAAACCAGCACAGTACAAGTTACCCTAGATAAAAGCGGCTCAGCCAGCTACGAAATAGTTGCCGATACAGCGTGGGATAACATTGAGCTTACAGACTCACTTATTGAAAAAGTAAAAGCCAGTGATGTATTTGTATTTGGCAGCCTTATTGGCCGAAGCGAAGCTTCACTTACTACATTAAACCAATTAGTTGATGTAGCTAACTTTAAAGTGTTTGACGTAAATTTACGTGCGCCACACTACACGTTAGACACATTAGTAGATTTAATGAATAAAGCCGACTTCATCAAATTAAACGATGAAGAGCTTTATGAAATTGCCAAAGCAATGGGCTGTAAGTTCCATTCACTTGAGCAAAACTTAGCGTTTATTGCACAGCAAACTAACACCGAATACTTATGTGTAACTAAAGGCAGCCACGGTGCACTACTAACCATAAAAGGCGAAAATTACTATAACTCAGGTTATTTAATTAGCGTTGTGGATACAGTAGGCGCGGGGGATTCGTTTTTAGGGTCGTTAATTTATCAGCTTTGTAGTAGCGATTGTGCACAACATGCTGTTGATTTTGCGTGTGCAGTAGGTGCTATGGTGGCCGAAAGTGCCGGTGCTACACCTACACTGACTCATGAACAAATTAACGAGTTTATGAGCCCAGCGTAACGTAAAAAATCACAGTTACACCCAATCATTGTGTGTGTAAGCGGCTTTACTTTTATAGTAAAGCCGCTTTTTTTTGCTTTAATTTTTATTAATGAAGCCGTTTAGATTAAGTGTTGAGCAAGGTGCATAAAAAGTGGCTTAAATTGGCTGGTGTATTAGCTATTCGTCTTATAGCGGGGGGATTAATACTTTGTTAATGTTCGTCGATTATTCATGGATTGAAAGGCGGGGCGGCAATTAGGCGCTCTATACTCCAAATACAAAAAGAGAAACGTGCTTTATGATCATCTTTTTTATCTGCATAACAATCTTAATACTGGGATATAAGTTTTATAGCCCGTTTGTTGAAAAACAAGCAGGTATGGATACAACAGTTGATACACCGCAAAAACGCTTTAGCGAAGGTGTTGACTATGTAGCCATTCACCCTGTGCGTGCATTTTTAATTCAGTTTTTAAATATTGCGGGCGTAGGCCCTATATTTGGCCCAATTTTAGGTGCGCTTTATGGACCGGTAGCACTTGTGTGGATTGTGCTTGGTAACGTATTAGGCGGTGCAGTACACGACTTCTTCTCAGGTGTGATGAGCATTAAAGAAGATGGCAAAAGCTTACCAGAAATAGCAGGGCACTATTACAACGTTGTGTTTAAAGGCTTTATGCTAATATTTACAGCCATGCTGCTGTTTTTTGTGGGCGTTGTATTTATTATGAGCCCAGCAGGCTTATTAAGTAATTTAGATGTATTTGAAGGCACTTTTTTTGCTAATAATACTTTTTGGGTTTTGGCTATTTTAGCGTACTACTTTTTAGCAACCCTGCTACCTATTGATAAAATTATTACTAAGTTTTACCCGCTATTTGGTTTATTAATGATTGTAATGACTACATTAATAGCCGGTGCGTTATTACTAGATGCGCCACACTTACCAGTTGCAGGCGACTTTTTAGCCTACTTTGAAGCCGACCACGCGCATGACTTTTTAGAGCCAAACCCTGATGGCCTGCCAACCTGGCCGTTATTGTTTATTACCATTACCTGTGGTGCTATTAGTGGCTTTCACTCTACCCAAGCGCCTATTATTGCCCGCTGTTTAACAAACGAAAAATACGTACGCCCAGTATATTACGGCGCAATGATGTGTGAAGGCATTGTAGGTTGTGTATGGGCACTTGCGGGTATTGCTGCATTCCCAGAAGGCTACGCTGGCTTAAAAGCATTGCTTGATCAAGGTGGTCCAGGTTTAGTGGTTAACCATGTAGCAAATAGTTACTTAGGCGTAATGGGCGGTATTATGGCCATTATTGCTGTTGCGGTGTTCCCTATTACCTCTGGCGATACGGCGTTCCGTTCACTACGTTTAACCGTAGTTGATGCATTTAATATTCCGCAAAGCTTACGTAATCGCTTATTACTGGCAGTGCCAATTTTAACGATTGCCTTTTTTATGACTAAATTAGATTTCTCGGTTATTTGGCGCTACTTTGCATTTTCAAACATGCTGCTTTCAACCAGTGTGCTATGGCTTGCAACCAAGTACTTATTTGATAGACGTGCATTCCACTGGATCACCAGTATACCTGCCGTTATCGCTACTGGCGTAACACTTTCGTACATTATGACTGCTGCTATTGGCTTTAATTTATCGGCCGACTTAGGTAAACCAATTGGTGCCGCTGTGGTTGTTATTGGCTTAGTAGGTTTAGTGTTTGTACACTCTAAGCATAAAAAGCTAGATGTAGCGTAAAGCGTTAAAAATTAAAAAAGCGAGCTAAATAAGCTCGCTTTTTTTATGCATAAAATTTACTCTCACACTATGCAATTTTAAAGGTAATAAAATGAAAATAGCTGCCGATTTTACCCAGAGAGTCGTTGTTCATAGTGAGCAACTTAATTGGAACCCTTCGCCAATGACGGGCGTTGATAGGCGCCCACTTGATAGAGTAGGCGCAGAAGTAGCCCGTGCTACAAGCATTGTACGTTATGCACCAGGGAGCGAGTTTTCGCCTCATGTGCATACAGGCGGCGAAGAGTTTTTTGTACTAGAAGGGGTATTTAAAGATGAGCATGGCGATTTTCCACAAGGCTCTTATATTCGTAACCCACCGCAATCAAAGCACAAACCAGGCTCCGATGAAGGCTGCATAATATTTGTAAAGCTTTGGCAATTTCAACCACAAGATAGAACCCACGTACGCTTACAAACACAGCATATGGGCAGCGTGCAACACGCCACATATAAAGGCCTTGCCATAACCCCACTTTATAAAGATGACTTTGAAGATGTGAGCTTATTGCATTTTGAGGCAGACGCCAACATGCAAATTAGTGCAAGCGGGGGTGCTGAGCTACTCGTGCTTGAAGGCGAAATAAGTGAGCAAACAGATGTATTAGTAAAGCACAGTTGGTTAAGGCTGCCTATTAATAGTGAGCTTAATATAACCGCAGGTAAGCAAGGTGCAAAAGTGTGGCTTAAATTAGGGCACTTAACAGATGTAGATAAGCAAATAGAGCGCGTACAAAACGCTTAGCAAATAGCATTATTTAGCAGTATTGTTTGATTTAGTTCAGTACTAATTAACTTAATACGGTGTAGTTTTATAGTTTAACTCAGTAAGTGATGGGTATTTTTGGGGTTTTTATTTTTTAAAGGGAATAATTTCACTTTATAGGCTTTAATTAACTCCAACTTTCGTTATTAAACCCACTCACACAGGCTGTAAATAACATAAGCGCACCCGATTAAGGAGAGCAGCATGGTACACACAACACATGGTTTATCTATTGGTATTGAACGCGCAGGCCGAGAATTTTTTTTAAAACTAAAAGCTGTAGGAACGCTAACCCACAACGACTATAAAGTCATTACCCCTATGATCGACTCAGCGCTTGGCGAGGTTAAACACCCTATAGCAAACGTGCTTATTGATGCCAGCGAGCTAGAAGGTTGGGAGCTTCGCGCCGCGTGGGATGATTTAAAGCTTGGCGTAAGGCACTCAAAAGAATTTAATAAAATTGCTATTTATGGCAATCAAGAGTGGCAAGCCCGCATGGCTAAAATAGGCAATTGGTTTATTTCAGGCGAGGTGCAATACTACGAAAACGCCACCGCTGCCATCGATTGGCTAGATGAATAGCTTGATTGATAAAGTTTAAGTTAAAGCACTCTTACAGAGTGCTTTTTTATATAGGAGCGTTAATAAGTTTTTGAATTTGCTTTATTTTAATTGTTAATGTTGCTTAATTAAAATACACTTCTTAGTACTAATAAAACTACACATTATAATAACAATGAAACACGTACTTGCCCTTTTTGTATTACTCATATTTTCTACATCAATACATGCAAAAGACAACACCATATTTACGCCTGTGAGCGATTTATTTTTAGCTGTTTCTAACTTTGATCACGCAAAAATGCGCGCGGCGGTTGACGATTCATTCTTGCTTTTAGAGCACGGTGAAGTGTGGACTATTGATGACTTTGTAAACGTTGTTAAACCCGCTGATTACATAAGAACTAATTATTTTAGTGTTATAAATTCGCGTGTAGAAGGAAATGTTGCGTTTATTAATTACTGGAATAAAGCCAATTTTAAAAACGCCGATAAAAGCGGTGACATTTATTGGTTAGAAAGCGTGGTTGTATCAAAAGTGGGTGACAAATGGCTATTATCGCAAATGCACTCAACCCGTTTACCACAAGGTGAAACACCTAAAGGCGTTACTTTTATTAAGCAATAATTATAAATTAGGTTAAGCCCCGCTATTTGGGGCTTTAACTGTTTATATTACATCAGCCAGCACTGGTAATGCCGGAAAAGCGCCTTTAGCTAAACAGGCTTTAGAGCCACATTGAAGGGCAAAGTGCAGGGCGTTTTTTATGCTAGTTTCATCATTTAACTTATCTGCTAGTGATAAATCACTCCCTAAGTTATTTAAATAGTATAAAACTCCCGCTATAAAAGCATCGCCCGCGCTTGTTGTATCTACTGCGTTTATTTTTGGTGCCGATTCGTTAAGTATAAATGCGCTGTGGTAAACCGTAGCAGGCTCAGGCCCGTCGGTTAAAAACACCAGTTTTACTCCGGTATTTAATAGCATTTGAATGTAATCTTCGCCCGTTGTTTCGCTATGCTTTGCTAAAAAATTAAGTTCATCACGCGAAAGTTTAACTATGTCGCAATAAGCGAAGCAGGCTTGGACATTGCTGGCTATATCATGGATGTTTTCCCACAAGCTGTAGCGTAAATTTACGTCAAAACTAACGAGCTTATTATGTGTTTTAGCAAGTTCTAGCGCTTTAACCGTTGTGCTAGCTATGGCTGGATCGGTTAGGGTGTTTGAGCAAAAGTGCAGGGTGCTTATGCTTTGCCAATTTATTTGCGCTAAATGCGCTTGGGTTAAAAGTACATCGGCTGTGTTATGGCGATAAAAGCCAAAACTGCGCTCGCCTGTTTCATCAAGGCTTACTATTACCATGGCGGTTTGTGAGCCAGCAATGGTAAATAAATAGTCTGTATTTACATTGTATTGAGCCAAGGCATTACTTAATTGTTTGGCAAAATGATCGTCACCTTTACCACCACAAAATGCAGCATCACCGCCAAGTTTTGCATAGCCAACAGCAACATTAGCAGGTGCACCACCAGGGATGGGTAAGTACGCTGAGTTATGAGCATCTTGAGGCAGCATATCAATTAAAAGCTCGCCTAAGCACAGGAGTTTGGTCATTTGGAATATCCTAAAAAACCCAGCAAAGCTGGGCTAAAACATGAAGGGTGTTATTTATTCATACTTTAAAAGGCGCTACAGCGATGACTCACTGCAGCGCAATACACACATTTAGTTAAAAGCGTATTTTAAAGTAACCGACGTAGTGCGGCCGTTAATAGTACGGGCACGAATAATGTCGTTTTCTGGTACTGAGCCTTCTTCGGCTTCTGTAATACCTACTGTATCGAATAGGTTGTTTACATTAAGCGCAAGGTTTAAGTTTTCTGATAAGTCGTAGCTTACAAACGCATTTACTTGCGTGTAGCCGTCAAACTTAAGGTCGTTGTTATCTTGTGCATAAGCATCGGTTGTACCAATAAAGCTTACACCTGCCGCGCCGTTATCGTAGCTGTAACGCGCCATTAGTGAGTAAATTAAATCCGCTTGGCGACGTGGTGTGTTACCTACAACTTCAGGGGTTAGCGCATCTTTTGCAATTTCAGCATCGGTCCAAGTAAAGTTACCTCTAAAGTCCCATGCATCCATAAAGTAAGTTGATTCAACCTCAATCCCTTTTGCTTCGTATTCACGGTCGAAAAAGGTTTGCGATGTTGCTTCAAAGTTTTGCTCTTCTGTTTCTGCGTAAAAGGCTGTTGCAAATACCGAGAACGAGTCAAAGCGTTTTTTCACACCAATCTCAAATTGGTTTACTTCATCTACTGCATCTTCATCGGCTACGCTTCCGTCACTGCGTACTTTACCAAATAATAAACGGTCTGCATTTGCGCGCCCACCTTTACTAATACGTGCAAACGTAGCTAGGCTTGGGTCAATTTGGTAGTTAGCACCTACAGAATAAGACGAGTAGCTCCAGTCGTAATTTACTGGGCTTGCATTAGCTATATCAATACCTGCTACGTTTTGCTCAGGAATAGAAATAGTACCGTCGCGGTTCATATCTACTGTTGAGGTTACGGCTCCTGCGTAGTTACCGCGTGCTTCACCGCTATCGTAGCGGGCACTTGCATCAATGCTTACATCACCAAGTTTTGTTGAAAACGCAACATACGGTGCGCGAGTGTCGTATTCGGTGTCGTAATCGCGCTGACAACAGTTACCCCAATAAGGCGTGCCGTATGCATATAAACCATTTTCTGAATACTCAGTGCCATCGGCTGCGGTTACATTTAAAAGTGCCGCATTGTCGCCTTTAAGCTCCATTAAGTACGAGTTCCATAACCACGACATAGCAATGTTTTGTGTAGAGGCAAAGTAACCAAAGGTTAGGCTAGTGTCATCGCTAAACGATTTAGTCAGTTTAAAATCATTAACAATAGAGCCAAAGTCATTAAGCGTTACATCAAAAGTGTGAATACGCATGGCAAGTTCATCATTAAATGCTTCGCCTGTGTTTGCGTTACTCAGTGTTGCGCCTACACCGCCAATACTTTGTGCAATAGACGATGCGCTGCCAACCTCAGCAGGAATAAGCGAGTTAAAGTTGCCGCTAATTGACGATTTACGAAAACGGTTTTCGATACGCCAATCGTTATCTAAATCAAATACAGCTTCAAAACCAACAGAGTCAACCTTTGGATTCATACCATCACGGATATCACCACTGCTAATTTGGTTTTCGCCATTTAGGCGCACTGTTTTGGTAAATAATGCTGAATGCGGTGTATCTGATTGCGCATCAAACCCGGCAATAGAATCACCATTTGAGTACATTGGCATAGGAAGGTAGCCAACACTCTTATCGTCTAGGTGTTTGTAATAAAGGCGTACGTAGCCGTTTTCAAAATCTTTAGTAAGGTTTGCTTTAATTTGGCCACCTTTATTTGATGTGTAGCCTGTTTCGCGCGGGCCTTCGCCTTGGCGTACAAAACCACCTACATGAAAACGCACGCTGTCGGTTAAATAGGTGCCGTATTCAAAGTCGGTGCGTACACTGTCGTAATCTAGGCCAACAGTAGTAGATACGCTACCCGATTCGTTTTCGCCATTTTTAGAAATAAAGTTAATTATGCCGCCAGGTGCATTACTGGCTGATGTAGAGGCTGAGCCACCACGAATTGATTCGATTGTTTGCACTGTGTTATCAAGGCGCATAAAAATATCGGCGTTACCAAAGGCAACATCACCAAACTGCATTACAGGCAGACCATCTTCTTGCAGTTGTAAAAACTTGGCGCCACCCGATGCTACAGGTAAGCCACGCACTGCAATATTTGCATTACCTTCACCGCCTGTTGATTCAGCGCGAACACCCGGGATAATTCTAAATGCTTCAGCCGTTGAGCGTGGCGTTGATACCTCAACTTGCTCAAGCGATAAACTGCTTACTGATGAACTCGATGCCATAATAGTTGTGCGGCGAGGTACACCGGTTACAACAATTGTTTCAAGCCCTTGCTTAGCTTGCACTTTGGTTTCTTGCTCGTCTTGTGCATGAACGCCTTGGCTTACTGCAAGTGCTAAGGCACTGATTAAATATAAAGGTGTGTGGTGTGTTGTCATGTTAACGCCTCATTGTGTTGTGTGAGTTTGTTATTTTTACTTAATCGATTAAGTAAAAATAACAAAGTTTTTACAATATGCAAATTATTTTTGTGTGTAATTTGCACTTTTTTTGTTTTTATATTGATTTTAAAGGTATTTTTTATTCTGGCTTGAGCAGCCATTTATGCATTTTTAGTTAATGCTTTTGCCGCAGGGTCGCGGTAAAAGTTATAAAGCATGGCTAAAAATAAGATCACAGCAAAGCCGGTAGCTAAGTAAAAACCGTATCGTACGTGGCCAAAGTAATCACTTATCATGCCCATAAATAAAGGCGCAAGTGCGGCCGAAAGCGCGGTAAAAAATAAAATAACACCCGCTACTGCACCATGTTGTGCAACAGGAAAGCACGATATACCTTTAGAGTTTAAAGTAGGGTAAACCATCGACATAAATAAACCCGAAAGCGGAAGCAAGCCTACCGCCCAATCAACACCGCCTACCAAAGTGCCTACATAACACAGTGCGATGCCTAAGCTTAAATAAGCCATGACCCCTTGCCAGCTAAAGTGATTTAAAAGCCATACAGCAATAAAGCGTCCAGCAGCACGTAATACAAAAAATATAGTAAGTGCGTAGGTCGCAAGTAAAGGCCACGAGCCTGTGTAATCTTTTAAAAGTGTTGGCATCCACACGTAAATAGCAACCTCGGTAGCCACATATAATGCAATAGCCAACGAAAAACCAAGTGCGTACGGGTTTTTAATCATTTTCATGGTGGTGGCAAGTGAAGCGGGCTTTTCTGTGCTTTTAACAACACTTGGGTAGTCGGCGCGCCATGCCATTAACGCTAAAATTAAACACATAACGCCGGCAATAATGTACAGGTAAGTCCAGCTCACGTTTTGAGTAAGCAGTACGCCTACCAGCGCAGGACCAACTATGGCACCAATACCAAAAAAGCCTTCTACTTTGTTCATGGTTTTAGTGTGCTCTGCGTTACTTGCAGATATATCGCCAAGTAGCGCTAGTGCGCCGGTTTTAAATAAACCAATGGCAAGCCCTATACAGCACAGCAAAATTAAAAATACCGAAAAACTGTTACTAAAGGCAAACAAAAAACAGCTGAGCGAAAAAATTAGTAAGCCTAACATTATGGTTTGTTTACGGCCTAGGCTGTCGGNACTAAAGGCAATGAGTGCCATAGGTGCATAATGAAAAGCACTGGCTTGGGTCATACTTAAACCAAACTCTGTGATTAGTTCAGGGATGATCATACCTACTGCATCTGAGGTCATCGCAAACATAAAAAACATCATGTAAGTGAGTATTCGTATGCGCTGCATTGGGTCGCTTTGCGAGTGTGTGTGTAAATTCGTCATGTGATTTTTCCTCGTTGTGGCTCAAGTTATAGTAATAACTCAATCACTTACTCTAGTTAGTATTACCGTTGCCACAACTTTTGTATGTAAAATATTTAAAAATTACTTGTAAAATTGTACGTGCTAGTTAAAGATATATCTTAATCGATTAAGTTTCAACTTGGTAATCACACATGATGAAGAATAAAGTTCAATTGATCACATACGCTGATCGAATTACAGGTCAAGATATAAACGCACTTACAACATTGTTAAAAGGTCCTTTGAAGGGCGTATTTGGTGGTGTGCACCTTTTACCTTTTTATAATCCTATTGATGGAAGCGATGCGGGCTTTGACCCGATTGATCACAGCGAAGTAGATTCTCGCATTGGTACATGGGCTGATATTCAAGCACTGGGTGAAAACCATGATCTAATGGCTGATTTAATCGTTAACCATGTATCGGCGCAGTCTTATCAGTTTCAAGATGTGCTAGCTAAAGGCAAGCAATCAGAATTTTGGGATTTGTTTTTAACAAAAGAAGACGTTTTTCCAAATGGTATGAGCGAAGCTGAGCAACAAGCAATTTATCGCCCGCGTCCCGGTAGCTGTTTTACGCCAATGCAGTGTGGCGATGGTCAAACGTATGACTTTTGGACCACGTTTACCGATAACCAAATTGATATAAACGTAAAAGTTGAAGCGGGTATTGCGTATTTAAATAACGTATTAACTAAGTTTTCTGAAAATAACGTAAATATTATTCGTTTAGATGCAGCGGGTTACGCAATTAAACAAGCCGGTACAAACTGTTTTATGCTAGACGAAACCTTTGGCTACCTAGATAACTTGTCAAAGCAAGCAAACGAGCTTGGCATGGAAACCATTGCTGAAATTCATAGCCACTATCAAACACAAGTAGAAGTAGCAAAGCGTGTAAACATGGTTTACGACTTTGCATTACCGCCGCTTATTTTGCATAGCTTATTTAATAACGATGTAGATGCATTACTTAAATGGTTACAAATTTCACCACGCAACTGTTTAACGGTACTTGATACGCACGACGGCATAGGCATTATTGATGCAGGCCCAATGGGCGACAAGGCAGGGCTATTAAATGCACAGCAAATAGATACCCTTGTAGAAACCATGCATGCCAACAGTAACAACCAAAGCCGCCAAGCTACAGGTGCTGCTGCCAGTAACGTTGATTTATACCAAGTAAATTGCACGTATTACAATGCATTAGGCGCTAACGATTTAGATTATTTGATTTCGCGTGCCATACAGTTTTTTGCCCCCGGTGTGCCGCAAGTGTACTACGGCGGTTTATTTGCCTGCGAAAACGATATGGATTTACTTGCGCGTACCAATGTGGGCCGTGATATTAACCGTCCGTATTTAAATAGTGAAACAATTGAGCACGCACTCAATAAACCTGTAGTAAAAGGTTTAATAGAGCTCATTAAATTACGTAATGAACACCCCGCTTTTGCAGGAGAGTTTAGTGCTCACGGCACCCAGGGAATATGTTGTTTAACGTGGCAACTAGAAGATAAGTCTATTGCATTAAGTGTTAATTTTAAAACGCGAGATGCACTTATTACCCAAGTAAATGGTGATGAAGAAACAACGATAAGTTTAAACGCATTGTTAGCCTAACAGGCTATTAAAACATAAAAGCCAAGCTCAAAAGCTTGGCTTTTGTTTACCCAGTCCTTTTTAACATAACCTATTAACCACTTGCGCCAATATCTAGCTCGTAACTTACATCACATATTTTTTCTTCTTTAGATATAAAGAGCTCGGCGGCCATTACGCCTTTTTCTTGGCTGTTTTG
>NZ_AUTO01000085.1:0-6022 GCF_000498055.1 Pseudoalteromonas sp. TB51 | reverse complement strand
GGCGCGGCACAAAACGGGCGGCTTCGTCTATTCCATCAAAGCCGACAATACGCAGTTCTTCACCTATTTTTATGCCTTGTTTTATTGCTTCTCGCATGGTGGCAAGGGCAATTAAATCACTCATACAAATTATAACGTTAGGGCGGGGGGAGGCACTTAACACCTCTTTAGCGGCAATATTAGCAAAACGCTCGCTGCTCTCAGGTATATTCCAAATGCGGTCATCAGCTACCGTTATATTTGCCTCACTTAAAGCACGTTGATAACCCCGTAAACGTTGGTGCGAAATAGATTGCCCTGTTTCAAATTCGTGATGCTCATATACGCGGCACAATACGTTTTCATCAAGTAATCTTAAGCCTAAAATAGCGACTTTATCGCTTGGGTTTTTTAAAACATGCTTGGCTATTTCGTAACTTGCTTGCTCGTTATTAATATTTACTGAGGCATTGCGGGCTATATCAAAATCAATAGTTACCACATGTTTAGAGACCGTTTTTAACTGCTCTACTAATGCGTTATTACGAGGGCGGCCATAACAAATAAAGCCATCTACAAAGTCGACCACACTGTTAAGGTTATCGCTATTACCAGAAAACAATAAAACATTAATGCCGTTTTTTTCAAGCACCGAGGTTACACCCCGCATAAAGCTGCTGGCCACAGGGTCCGACACCATATATTCCACACTATCGGGCAGCACTAACGCCACAATGTTAAATGTACCACTGCGAAGCGATTGCGCGGCTTTATTGGGTCCGTAATAGCCCAAGGTTTTGCACGCTGCAAGAATATCGTCTCGGCGTTTAGCCGATAGCTGATCAGGGCGGTTAAACGCATTAGAGACTGTTGCGTTAGATACACCTAACTCTTTAGCAATACTTTTTAGGGTCCAGCGGGTTTGCTTACTCATACCAATTCTTTACTCAATACTCATGTTAATAAACTAACATATTCAGGGCGTTAGCAAAGTAAAAAATAAGGTTTTACCCTTAATGCCGGCACTCTTTAGGCGCAATACCAAAGGTTTGTTTAAATACACGACTAAAGTGGCTCGCGCTATTAAACCCAACATCAAAGCAGACTTGGCTAATTGCATGGCCTTGCAGTAATTGATTGCGCGCTTTTTTAAGTCTTAATTGTTGCTGCCAAAGGGCTGGGGTAGTGCCAAATGCCAGTTTAAACTGCTGATAAAACTTACTGCGGCTCATGCAGGCTATTTTGCACAAGGTATTTATGTCGAGCGTTTCGTTTAAGTGCTCTTCAATATAAAGCAGTGCATCGCTTATTTTTGTTTTAAGGCGTGGTTTATCGCTATTAGCGAGTAATAAGTCGCGACTTTGTTGTTGTAACAACCGGGTGATCAATTCGTTTAACGACAAGTCAATTAAGTAATGTCGCTGTGCGCCTGGTTCGCTAAATAAATGTACCATGCGCTCTAATAATTGCTGTATTTGGCTATTATGTTGGCTGTGTACCAATTGTGGAACATACTCGAATAAGTCGCCATCGTGTGCAAAGCTTTGCTGCATGTTAAGCGCATTTGCCACAGCGTTTATTTTATCTTTGCTTATTTCAATTGCTAAACAAGTGGTTGGGGCGTGCATTGATGCCTGTGGAAAATCAATTAATACACCTTGCTCTGGCGCTAATACAAACGACTCGTGGGGTAAAAATGCTTTATGGTATTGGCTACTTTCTACGTGCATTACTTTTTTACCGCTGAGCATGGCACAAAACAGTAACTCCTTTGAATGCAGTGCCACCTTTTGTGCGCGTTGGTACGTGTCGTAAATGCTCAACTCGCTGTTATCTGCTGCAAATGTCACTTTATTTTCTATTAAAACATCAAGTTGTTGGCGTTTTTTGTTTAACTGAGATGTGTGCATATCAATCCTTTTGGCTTTTATTAGTGTGGACTCACAGACAACTTTTGTGGACAGCTAATCAAGTTTTTAGGTGCTCGTTAGGCTAATGTCAAACTAAATATAAAGCATTTTGTTTTATATAAATGTTCGACCTTTAGCTAACAACAATAAAGAGAGCACACACATGATATACGCAAATCCAGGTAGCGATGGCGCACTCGTAAACTTTAAACAACAATACGGTAATTACATTGGCGGAGAGTGGGTAAAACCTGTAAACGGCCAATACTTTGATAATATAAGCCCAGTAAATGGTAAGGTATTTTGCCAAATACCTCGCTCCGACAAAGATGATATAAACCTAGCACTCGACAAAGCGCATGCAGTGCGAGAGCAGTGGGGCACAACCTCGGTGACCGAGCGCAGTAATATACTGCTAAAAATAGCCGACCGAATTGAGCAAAACCTAGAGCTACTAGCCGTTGCCGAAACATGGGATAACGGTAAAGCCATTCGCGAAACACTCGCGGCCGATATTCCGCTCGCGGCCGATCATTTTCGCTACTTTGCAGGGTGCCTGCGCTCGCAAGATGGCAGTATTGGCGAAATTGACGAAACCACGGTGGCGTATCATTTTTACGAACCGTTAGGTGTGGTTGGGCAAATTATCCCGTGGAACTTCCCTATTTTAATGGCCGCATGGAAACTTGCACCAGCACTTGCTGCAGGTAACTGTGTGGTACTAAAACCAGCCGAACAAACTCCAGCATCTATTTTAGTTTTAATGGAAATTATTGGTGATTTACTGCCTGCAGGCGTGCTCAATATTGTAAATGGGTTTGGTAAAGAAGCAGGCGAAGCACTGGCCACAAGTAAACGCATTGCTAAAATTGCATTTACAGGCTCTACACCTGTCGGCTCACATATTTTAAAATGTGCTGCTGAAAACATTATTCCGTCAACGGTAGAGCTTGGCGGTAAATCGCCCAATATATTTTTTAATGATGTAATGGAAAAAGACGACGCGTTTTTATCAAAAGCCATAGAAGGCGCCGTACTTGCTTACTTTAACCAAGGTGAAGTATGTACCTGTCCATCAAGATTGTTTATTCAAGAAGATATATACGAGCAGTTTATTGAGCGCATACTCGAACGTACCCAACAAATTAAACGCGGTAACCCACTCGACAGCGAAACCATGGTGGGCGCTCAAGCTTCAAAAGCACAGTTTGATAAAATACTTAGTTACATAGACATAGGTAAAAAAGAAGGCGCTGAAGTACTCACCGGCGGAAACGTAGAGCAGCTAAATGACGATTTAAATGGTGGTTATTACATACAACCTACACTGCTTAAAGGTACAAACGACATGCGTGTGTTCCAAGAAGAAATTTTTGGCCCTGTTATTTCTATGTCGACCTTTAAAGATGAAGCTGAAGCACTCGAACTTGCCAACAGCTCAGAATTTGGCTTAGGCGCAGGGGTGTGGAGCCGAAACATGAACCGTGCTTATACCATGGGGCGCAAAATTGAAGCTGGCCGAGTGTGGACCAACTGTTACCACATGTACCCAGCACATGCTGCATTTGGTGGGTATAAAAAATCAGGAATAGGGCGTGAAACACACAAACTAGCACTCGATCACTATCAACAAACTAAAAATTTATTAGTGAGCTATAGCGAAGATCCACTCGGCTTTTTTTAATAAAACAGCTAAAACTTAAACACAACAACCATTAAGTAATGAGGGCGCTGCATATTTGCAGCGCTTTTTTATTCACAGTGCTCACAACACTATTTTAAGCGTGTTGTAATATATAAGTACAATACCAGCCGCGTTTAAAGCGTTAAAACCTAAGCGCGTTAAATAGGCCATTACCTGCGTCAAAAAACGATTTTACAATATTAATTTTTTATAAAAGTTGCTCTAAAAATGTGCAGTGATTTATGCATTGTCGGATATGACTGATCTCCCCCATTTAGGTGTATTACAGCATTAACGGAGATTTCTTTGTGGTTAACCAATTGTTTACAAGTGGTTATTTGCTGGCTAAGATAAATGCATTGTAATATAGGGACATTTGTCGGTTTATAAAACGACAAATGTCGTAGACAAAGTTGTTAGTTGCAAAAGGAGAGTCCGGTGAAAGTTGATGATATTAGAGTTTTTATTCCTAGTAAGGATTACGAAATATCCCAATCTTTTTACCAAGCATTGGGGTTTCAAATGGATTATGTCACCGATGATTTATCTTTATTTGAAAACGGTGAATGCACTTTTTTCCTACAAAGGTTTTATAACGAAGATCTAGCTAAAAATTTGATGTTCCAACTTTCAGTTTTAGATATAAACGAGGCTTTTGAAGTTATTTCTAGATTAGATGGTTTCGACATAAAGTACGAACCAATAAAAACAGAGCATTGGGGTAAAGTTGTTTATTTGTGGGGGCCATCAGGAGAGCTTTGGCACGTCACAGAGTTTAGCAACTAACAAGGCATTCAAACGGACTAATAACAGTTGGCTTTCCGTTCGTGCCTCACTTATTTAAGCCAACTATCATTTGCCGCTTAATGTGGCGTTGGTATGACTCCCACTGTCAAGTTAAACGCACTGATCCCTGCCTAACTTTTTAAGCCATAATTACTTTAGCTCGAATTAGAGCGAGTTAATACATAGGATGAAGCAAGTAATGTCGTCGGTTATCTTGCTGATATTCGTTGGTTATTACTATTTCTAGTAACAGAGCAGACCTTACTTATTTCGTCGTGGCACCTGTCTTCAGTCTATGTTCGTGGTTCAATGCAGCGTTAGCTGCACTGCCATCCTAACGCCGTCGGTGGTTGTGCCACACCCGATGCTTGATCCCATGCATTAACTCTAATACGTTTATCATGCGGGTACTCTTGCCAATCTAAGTTTTGTATTCACTGGCGTAAGCACCACTTCTTTTGCAATAGCCCATATGTACGCAATCATTTCTCGGGCAATGGCGGTAACAACCAGATTGTAGTGTTTCCCTTTGGCTATCATTTTTTTATAGCGTTTGCAGAGCCTAATCTGTGCTTTCCACGCAATATCAATAATGTCCTTTGGTAAGCCTTCTTGTCGTTTTTGCATATCTGTTGATATATTTGCCGCATACCGATAAGTGTGTGCACCTTCCACAAGAAGGCGTCTTGCTCGGCCATTTCCGCATTTTGTGATGGCGCCAATATGGCGTTTGCCACCACTCGAGTGTTCACTGGGTACAAGACCGAGATAACTCATTAATTTACGGGGATGGTCGAAACGCGATAAATCGCCAAGCTCAGCAACAACGCCAGTGGCGACCAACAAACGGACACCACGCATAGCTTGTATTGCTTTGACAACAGGATAATAACGCCACTGGTGAACGTGGTGTGTTAGTTCATTGTCTAGCCGTTCAAGTCGGCTTATTCGTTCGGTAATTGTGTGTAAAAATTCTTGTAAGACGATGTGCTGAGCGGGGTGTGGCAGCACAATCTCAGTGAGCCAACGTAAATGTTTTTGTGACCAATTCGCAGTGCCTTTATAATTGATATTATTGCGAAGCAACAGCGCCTTTAATTGATATTTGGCATCTTTTAAGTCCTTCATTGCCACTTCGCGTGCACGAGATAAATCGCGTACAGCTTCATCTTCAGGCTCGGGAACATAGATAGGTGTTAAATCTTCAGACTTAAGTAATTTAGCAAGCTTAAGAGCATCACGTTTATCGGTTTTAATCTTCTCACCAGGTTTTTTAGGAATAAGAGAGGGCGCCACCACGTAACAGCAATGGCCGAGGCTGGTAATTAACCTGTAAATCCAATAACCACATGGGCCTGCTTCATAAACAAAATGAAGTGTTGCGCCAGAGTATTTCGATTCGAACTGACGAACAAGCTTTTGAACGGCCACTTTGGAAGACGAAACTCGGCCAAGATGAACAGGTTGCGCACCTCTATGTTCTTCAATATAGGCGACTTCATTGAATTCTTTATGTGTATCAAGACCGATAAAAAGTATGCTATGTTTATTCATGTTAGCCTCTGCTGTTTAGTTAATTGACAAACTAATTATGGCTCTGGCTTTGAATTAAGCTAACCCACGAAAAGCGGAGGCTAACACCGTGTGGGAGTCATTATGTCTA
>NZ_AUTO01000084.1:0-35595 GCF_000498055.1 Pseudoalteromonas sp. TB51 | reverse complement strand
CAATATTGGCAATAATTACTGCAACTATGCCCCCTGCTGAGCCCCCGCCTACATCAAATTGTAATAACGATTGGGTGTAAATTAAGTAAGTAATATTGGTTGATGCATACCCAGGCCCGCCACTGGTTGTCACTAAAATTTCTGCAAAAATAGAAAGTAAAAATATAGTTTCAATTAAAATAACAGCGGTAACAGCGCGTGATAAATGCGGCAGCACGATGTAAAAAAACTTACTAAAAGGCCCTGCACCATCTAAATCGGCAGCTTCGAGTTGTTCGCGGTCAAGGGATTGAATTGCCGTGAGTAATATCAACGCTGCAAACGGTAACCACTGCCAAGAAACAATAATAATGATTGAAAACAAAGGCATTTGCGCAAAAAAGTCGATAGGTTCAAACCCGAGCCAAATTGCAAAGTGTGCAAATAATCCGTTTACAGGGTTCATAAACATGTTTTTCCACACCAAAGCCGATACGGTTGGCATAACAAAAAATGGGGCGAGAACCATAATACGAACATAGTTTCGCCCCCATATTGCTTGGTCGAGGAGAACAGCTAAACCGATACCACCACAAATTGTGATAGCTAATACACCCGTTACTAAATAAAGGGTATTAAAAAAGGATTCAACAAACGCGGGATCTGTTAAAAAAAACTCGTAGTTTAAAAAGCCTACAAATTCGCGTTCACCAGGAATAAGTAAGTTGTAATCTACAAACGAGAAATAGAGTGTCATGCACAGCGGCACTATCATCCATCCTAGTAATAAAATTACACTAGGAAATAGCATTATGCGTGCAAGCGTACGAGACTGTGTAGTTGCCATATCAGTGACCTTCAAAAAGTCAGCATTAACCTTAGCAACAACGACAAACGGCTACTAGATAACATGCTAATGCTGACGAAAAATACGAGGTAAGCGTTAAACTTACCCGCCTACTTATTTATTTTGGGTAGCGTGCTTTACGCATTGTGCGCTCAACTAGGCGTTGTGATGTGTTAAGCGCTTGCTCAACAGTCATTTGCCCAGTAAGTGCAGCGGAAAACTGCTGCCCAACAGCAGTGCCAATTCCTTGAAATTCAGGGATAGCAACAAACTGAATGCCAACATAAGGCACGGGTTTAACAGTAGGGTTTTTCGGGTCGGCCGAATTAATAGAATCAAGCGTTATTTGTGCAAACGGTGCTGCATTCATGTATTGCTCGTTTTCATAAAGTGATGCGCGAGTACCCGGCGGTACTTTTGCCCAGCCTTTGTTATCGGCAACTAATTGGCTGTACTCTTTTGATGTAGCCCAGCTAATAAATTTCATTGCAGCATCAGATTTTTTACTGCTAGAAGGAATTGCAAGTGTCCATGACCATAGCCAGTTACCGCGTTTACCTAAGCCATTATCTGGTGCAAGTGCAAAGCCTACTTTATCAGCGACTTCAGAATCTTTTTTATTGGTTACAAATGCGCCAGCAACCGTTGCATCAATCCAAATACCACATTTACCCGTTTGAAATAACGCTAGGTTTTCGTTAAACCCATTCGCTGACGAACCCGCAGGACCAGACTCTTTCATAACATCTACATAGTACTGGAGTGTGGCTTTCCACTCAGGGGTGTTAAATTGTGGTTTCCAATTTTCATCAAACCAGCGAGCGCCAAACGAATTTGCCATTGAAGTAATTAAAGCAACATTTTCGCCCCAACCTGCTTTACCACGTAAGCAAAGGCCATAAACACCTTCATCTTTATTGGTCATCGCTTTTGCAGCTTTTTGAATAAAGCTCCACGTAGGCGCGTTTGGCATTTCTAGGCCGGCTTTTTCCATTAGGTCTGTACGGTACATAACCATAGAGCTTTCGCCATAAAATGGGGCCGCGTATAATTTGTTATCTATGGTTAAACCACTGCGAATAGCCGGTAGTAAGTCATCAACGTCGTAATTTTCACCTAGGTTATCAAGCTCAGTTAGCCAGTTTTGTTTACCCCAAATTGGCACTTCATATGTGCCAATTGTCATTACATCGTATTGGCCGCCTTTTGTGGCAACATCGGTTGTTACACGTTGACGTAAAATATTTTCTTCTAGTGTTACCCATTTTAATGAAATATCTGGGTTTTGTTCTTCAAAATGATTGCTTAGCTCTTTCATGGTGATCATGTCACCATTATTAACAGTGGCAATGGTTATGGTTTCTTTAGCGGCTACGTTAATAGCCATAACTGAACACGCGAGCATTAATAATTTAGTTTTCATCGGGTTAACCCTCATAAATATGTTAAATGACGCTTAAAAAATAACTGTAAAGCGCCTTAGTAAATAAAGCGGTGAGTAATTTCAACGTATTTACAGCGCTGAAATTACCTTTAAACCAAACAGTAAGTTAGTAAGCTATTTAAAATTTAACTGAGATTTCTGAGGTGAAACCGTCAAAACCACGACCAATTTGGCCGCCTGAGTTTGCGCCTTCTTCTTGGTTTACATACTCAACTTTTAAAAGTGTAGAATCTGTAAACCAGTAACCTGCGGCTACTTGTAGGCGCTCAACGGTGTTATCGTTTTGGCTGATTAAATCGGAAGTGTTTTCTGACTCTGCATAGCGTGCGGCTACGTAAAGTTTTTCAGGAATGATATATTGCTGTGCTTCAACTGCGTAATATTCTACTGAGCTTTCGCCTTTAATTACACTGTTAGAATCAAACGTGGTACCGTTTTCGTCTGCCACGCCATCTGTACCAAAGTAGGTAATACCTGCCACTGCGTTACCTGCAGAGTCTGCAAAGGTGTAATCGTCAGACGATTTACCCAACATTAAAATGATGCTGGTTTGATCTGATGGCTGATACGCTAAATTTAATTGAATGATAGACTGATCAAGCCCTGGCATAACACCTACGTGAGTATCACGTTCGCTTGAAGGAGAAGCCGAAAAGTTATAGTTTTCGCCATCACCAAAACGGTAATTTGTTGTTGTGAGTCCATCTAAGCTCGCTACGCCATTTTCAAAACGAAGTTGGTCGCCTTGGTTAGCTTGTAAGTAATTTAAGCCAACTTTAAAGCCACCTTCAAACTCTAATGTACCTTGTAAGCGGTAATTAAAGCCTCTATCTTCTTGAAATGCTTCGCCAAAGCTTGATGTAGTAATGTGACCTGCCACGTTATAAGAGCGAAGTACACCACTGTCAAAAGTTTCTGTGTAGCTTAATTGTGCACCGTTTTCTGCGGTTGCGTAGTCGTTAATGCCGTTACCAATTAAGGCATTACCTTGGTTATCTGCGCCGTCTTGAAAACCTTTAAACTGAAATGGAGACGCGCCAATATTACCTAAACGAAGCGTTAAATTTTCGTTTTCGTTTGGTGTCCCGTATAAGCCAAGTAAATCAAATTCAATACCTGCAAAGTCGTTATGGAACGAAAAATCACGGTCGCCGCCGCCAAAATCGTTTGGCTCTTCGGCTATATCAATGTCGGCAGTAATGTATTCATTTATATGAAACTTAAGCATTAAGTTAGCTCTGATACGGCCAAAACCTGATGATTGCTCTTCATCTCCAGGACGAAATGCACCGTCTTTAGCTTGAATAGACTGAAAGTTTTGCATTGCTAGAAAGTTAACGTCAAGGCGGTCAAAGTAATCTGACATTTCTGCTTGTGCAGGCGCCGCCAACGCTGCTGCTACTAAAGTTAGCGCAAATTTAGCTTTCTTATTATTTAACATAATGAACTCTCTATTTAGTGTGTTGTGTATTTTCAGTGTGCAGCTAAAGCAAATGGGCATTTTATTTAAATGTGTTTTTAAACTTCGTAATGAGCATTAGCTCAGCTAATGAGCATAATCACAAATGAATAATGTAACGTCAACATCTTTTATTACAAAACATTTACATGAAATCGTGTTTATAAAAATTTACATTTATAAACAAGGGTTTAATAGTTTTGAATTCCAAAATAAAATTCCCAGCTATGACTAAAGTCTTATTTAAAATGTTCTGTAAAGGGCTATTGAAGAGCGTTATTTAACATTTATTAACCAATTAAATGGTGTGGGCGTTTAATTAATACGGCAGGTTTAGGCGCGTAAAAGCGCTAATTGGTTGTTTTTTGATTTACTTTCTTGAGCTTATACAGTGCTTAGCATAAAATTAAATTACTTTAGATGTATAAAAAATAGAAGTAATTAACATATGGAATTTGTGCGCCCGCTTGAGCCTATACTTATTATTGATGACGTTAAGGAAATACGTGACTACCTAAACCAAATATTAACGGAGCTAGGCTTTGAAGATATTTTAGAAAGCAACGATTACCTTTCTGCAAAACCCCTTCTTGATAAAAAATCACCCAATGTCATATTTTTGGATGTGGACTTACCTGATTCTGAAAGCTCTGATATTCTAGAACATATTAATGATAGCTACCCTCACGCTCACGTTGTTATGTGCTCGGGTCATAACACCCTTGAAAACGTGCAAAACACATGGGAATTAGGCGCTAAAGGCTTTATAGAAAAACCTTTTAACGCTAAAAAAGTTAATTCTGTTATGAAGCGCCTCGAACTAAGCGAATAATATAAGGTCAGTATGCAAAGCACTGTTACGGCAATTATCGACGATTTATCGAGTGTTATTTTTGGAAAAAAACAACAAATAAAACTAGCACTCACCTGCTTATTCAGTGAAGGACATTTACTGATAGAAGATTTACCCGGTATGGGCAAAACTACGCTCTCACATGCACTTGCTGCTGTGCTTGGGCTGTCGTATCAGCGTATACAATTTACAAGCGATCTTTTACCTGCCGATATTTTAGGAACTAATGTATTTAACGCTAATGAGCACACGTTTACATTTCATAAAGGGCCGATTTTTAGCCAAGTTGTATTAGCAGATGAAATAAACCGCGCGGGCCCTAAAACGCAAAGTGCATTGCTTGAGGCGATGGAAGAGCAGCAAGTTACAGTAGATGGTACTAAGTACACATTACCAAATCCTTTTTTTGTAATTGCCACGCAAAACCCGCTTTATCAGTCGGGTACTTACCCACTTCCAGAATCGCAGTTAGATCGATTTTTAATGCGCATAAGTTTGGGTTTTCCTCCTAAAGAGGCTGAAAAACAACTTATTTTAAACATTAAACCGCGAGACTACAGCCAATTACCACAAAGAATAGACGCTAAGCAGCTACAACAAATTCAAACCTTAATTAACCAAATTGTGATAAGTAGCCCTGTAATCGATTACATTATTGAATTAGTAACGCATACTCGTCAAAGCGCTGCATTTGCAGGCTCGCTCTCTCCTCGGGCAAGTATGGCGCTTGCCAAAGCGGCTAAGTCGTGGGCATTTATTGAAGGGCGAGAGTTTGTAACCCCTGACGATGTACAAGCAGTATTTGCAAGTGTGTGCCAACACCGCTTAGGACTGCATAACGAGTCGGGAGAAGCACAAGTAAATGAAATCTTAAAAACCGTTGCTGTGCCAGTTTAACGTGTTATTTAAAAAAAAAGCCCAAAAGGTCAGTATATTAGGCGCATTAAAAAAGCGCATACTTAATAAACTACTTAAAAACAAGCATTCAAAGCAATCCATTACGCTAGCTCATAACAATATTTATGTAGTGCCCTCGCAGCTCGGCTTTTACTTTATTATTGTGGCTATTTTAAATTTTGTTATGGGCATTAATTATCAAAATAACTTAATTTTGGTGATGGCTTATTTAATGTTTGTGGTGATGATTATTGCTGTGCTGCTTGGTTATACAAACGCCAAAGGGCTAAAAGTTGAATATATAAAAAGTTTTGCCAGCTTCTCACCAAATAAAGGCTCGGTTAAGTTTATTTTAAAAGCCCCTACACTTACGCAATCAGTATCGCTTAGCTACTCGAGTGACCCAGAATACGCAAAGCAATTAACGCAAGTTACACCCAAAGACAACTCTTTAATTATTAACCTACCTTACAATACTCGCGGTAAATATACCCTTGAACGATTTAAAATACACAGTAATTACCCGTTTGGGCTGGTAAGCGTGTGGAGTTATATACAACCCAATGACTCTGTTTACGTTTACCCTGCGCCGGAGCATGTATTAAACGACACTTACAACAGTACGTTTGAACACACTACGCAAACAGGCAGTATTAAAGAGCCCGGCAGCGAAGAGTTTGATGAGCTGATTACGCATTTACCAGAAATGGGATTGCAGCGAATTTCATGGAAACATTACGCTAAATCGCAGCAGTTACTCGTAAAAGAATTTATAGATTATAAAAAGTCCGATATTGTTTTTGATTTTAACCTGCTAACGGGTAACACCGAGCAACGCTTGAGTCAGCTTTGCTTTTTAGTGTGTAATGCATGCGAAAACAACACGCCGTTTACACTAATTTTGCCCTCAGCAAGTTACAAAGCAACTAACGACACGCACGATAAATCACAGTGTTTAGCACTTCTGAGCGAATACGGCGGAGCAACTAATGGCTGAGCTATTAAATTACCGGGCAATTAATTTAGCAATGAGCTTTATATACGCCTGCTTATTTGCGTTTTATTTATCGCATATGCCCATACTGTTTATTGGGGTTTTATCGCTTTTATGCCTTTGGAACGTGTACTTAACACTGACTAACAACCCTAAACCTAACGCGTGGCTTGCAAATATTTTGGCTGGATTAGCCTTAATATTAATGATTTACACCATAGGTATAGGCGATACAGTCATATTGTTTGTTGCTATGTTATTGCTCTCTAGTATTTTTAAATTACTGCAGGCTAAAACAAAAAAACATTACCATATTATTGTCACACTCACGTTTTTTTCTATTTCATCGGCGTATTTGTTTAACCAAAGCATAATAACCACCTTAACCATGAGCACCCTATTTTTACTCAATTTTGCTGTATTGAGCTTAATTGAATCTTCTCATAGTTTAAAATTAGCCTCTAAACAAAGTGCTAAGCTGTTATTTATTGCTTTGCCCTTAGCTATATTTTTGTTGTTGTTTTTACCTAAAATGCCCGCTTTTTGGCAGTTACCTGGGCCCAAGCTTGCTAAAACAGGGCTTTCTGAACAGGTAGACCCGTTTGATATTGCAAAGCTGTCTAATTCTGATGAACTTGTTTTTAGAGCGCGTTTTGATAACGACACGCCCGCCTCACCTTATTATTGGCGAGCACTTGTGCACGATACCTTTGATGGTAAAGCGTGGAAAACATCTGATTTATTAAAATATAATAATCAAAGCGCAGATCCCAATAAACAAATTGCAGTACAAAATACCTACACAATTATTGCCGAGCCTGCTAATCAAAAATGGTTATATGGGCTTGATTACTCAACCAGTAACAATAAAGATGTTGAAAGTAATGCGCTGGGGCTACTTCGAAAAAAACAATATCAAGCTAAAAGCTTGCAGTATCAGGTATCAAGTGCAGCACTGAGTACTGAGCAACTTTCAGATTGGCAAACCGCTTATTACACACGCTTAAATAACCAAACAAACCAACAAGCAGCCAAGCTTGCTGCCAAACTTAAACAATCAACCACCTCGCAAAGCGACTTTTATAATGCATTGCTTAGCTACTTTTCTAAACAAGAATTTAGTTACACGTTAACCCCTGAGCCAATGACCGGTGACAGCACTATTGATCAATTTTTATTTGATAAAAAGCGCGGCTTTTGCGGCCATTACGCCAGTGCAGCAGCGTATATTTTTAGAAGCGCCGGTATTCCCGCGCGCTTGGCCAGCGGTTATTTAGGTGGCGAAAAAAACCAAACAAATAATTATTTATCGGTTCGCCAATACGATGCCCACGCTTGGGTTGAAGTGTATATTAATAATCAGTGGCAGATTTTTGATGCCACTGCGGTGGTCGCCCCCGAGCGGTTAAATGGTTCACTTTCGCAAAACGAAGAACTCAATGATGAATTTAAAAATAATCTCGATTTTGGTTTAGTGAGTTTAAGTAACTTTGCAGCCGTTAATTGGTTAAGGCTCAAACTAGAAACCTTTGATTACCAATGGACTAGCTGGGTACTTGGCTTTGACGAAGAAAAGCAAAGCAACTTTTTAAAATCACTTTTTGGTAGTAAACATCTTTGGTTGGTACCTTTAGCGGTTATTTTAGGGCTTGCTTTTAGCTTTGCTGCTTACTTTATTTATTTAAATTGGCCACGCAATAAAAGTAAACGCCCGCCGTTAGTTTCAGAATTTGAGGTAATTAAGCACTGGGCAGATAAAAACGACATAGCGGCGCCTAGTCATTATTCACCTAATCAGCAGTTAATATACTTTGCTGAGCAAAGCCCTAATGCTGCGGAACCTTTAAGCGAATTTAGCTATTTATTTAACCAAGTGCGCTACGCTAAAAAACCTTTTACTAAAGAACGTAAAAATCAGGCTAAAGATCTGATAAAATTAATTAAATCTTCAAAATAGAGAAAACTATGAATGCGGTTGTTATAGGCGTTATTTTAATGCTTGGGCTCTCCTTAGCCCGTGTAAATGTCATTGTAGCTATGATAATTAGTGCACTTGTAGCTGGTTTAACAGCGGGTTTAGGGATAAAAGAAAGTGTTGATGCATTTAATTCTGGCTTGTCGGCCGGCGCTGAAATTGCACTAAGTTACGCAATGTTAGGTGCCTTTGCAGTGGCTATTTCAAAATCGGGATTAACCCGTATCCTCGCCGAAAAGCTATTAAACAAAGTGAATGCACAAGGTGCTGGCAGCGAAACCTTTTTAAGCTATTTTATTTTATTAATTATATTAGGCTGCGCTATTTCATCTCAAAATTTAGTCCCTGTGCACATAGCCTTTATACCTATTTTAATCCCCCCTTTGCTCGTTGTGTTTAATCAACTACGTTTAGACCGCCGCGCCATTGCCTGTATATTAACGTTTGGTTTAGCTACCTCTTACATGGTATTGCCTTATGGATTTGGTGGCATTTACTTATACTCTATTTTGCATAAAAACTTAGTTGATAACGGCCTAGACATAGTTAACACACAAGTGCCTATGGCAATGATTATTCCTGCCTGCGGTATGTTGGTTGGGTTAATTATTGCGGTATTTATAAGTTACGCAAAACGCCGTGACTACCAAGCGCAACCGTTAACAACACAAAGCAAAGCTACCGACATTGAGAAACCAAAAAAAGTAATGATAGTAGGTTTGTTTGCTGTGCTTTCATCCTTGGTTGCACAAAACCTAAGTGGCTCTATGATATTAGGCGGCCTTGTTGGCGTAATGATATTTAGTGTATTTGGTGTTGTTAAGTGGGAAGAAAACGGCGACGTATTTAGTAAAGGCGTCGCCATGATGGCGATGATTGGCTTTATTATGATTTCGGCTCAAGGATTTGCCTCAGTAATGAAAGCAACCGGTGATGTAGCAAGTTTAGTTCACAGTGGCGCTGCATTATTTGATGGCAATAAGCCCCTCGCTGCGGCCTCTATTTTATTGGTGGGATTATTGATAACAATGGGTATTGGTAGTTCGTTTTCTACAGTGCCAATTATAGCTACCTTATTTGTGCCTTTATGTTTAGATTTAGGTTTCTCGGTTATGGCAACTGCGGCTTTAGNNNNGTGCATTAGGTGATGCGGGCTCTCCAGCCTCTGACTCTACACTTGGGCCAACATCTGGTTTAAATGCCGATGGTCAACATGACCATATACGAGATTCGGTGATCCCCACCTTTATACATTTTAATATTCCATTACTTATATTTGGTTGGATTGCGGCTATGGTGCTTTAACACCTCTGCACTTATAGTTTGTATAATTCATTATTTTTAAGGCATGTATTTCATGCCTTTTTTATACCTCCCTCTTTGCTGATCTAATCTATATATTTTTATAGTTGCTAAGATTGCTTTTACAATCAACTAGTATGATGTGTTCTTTTTATATAATTAAATAAGCACCTAATAAAGGTGCTTATTTAAAGGCCGCTTGCCTTAATATTTACTTATTCAAACCCGTAAATCATTTTATCGCACACAACCGGTGTCGGTCTGTGGTCATCATCTACGGCCACAAAGGTAAAGCTGCCTGAAATAGCCGAGTGCTTATCATCTTTATGCATGGTTTCTAAACAAATATCCACATCCACTTTAAGTGATGTATTGCCCACATGCACAACTTTAGCAATTAGCTCAGCAAAAGTACCCGCTGGAATAGCCTCTTTAAAATCAACTCTATCAGATGAAATAGTCACTAACGGCTTTCGGCAAAAACGAGTGGCGGCAATAAAAGCAACCTCGTCCATCCATGCTAACGCATCGCCACCAAATAATGTGTTGTGATGGTTAGTGCGCCCAGGAAACACCGTTTTAGTAACCGAGGTCGTTGAGTCTTCAATACGCTTTGCAATAATTGCATCGCGGTTAATGTCTGTCATAGTATCTACTTTTTATTAGCAAGCTTATCTTGCATCAATAATGCTGGGTCTAGGCGCTCGCCTTCCCAGTTAAAACGCCAATCAAGGTGTGGGCCTGTTACACGCCCTGTTGCACCTATTTCGGCAACTTTGTCGCCTTGGCTTATTGTATCGCCTACTTTTACATCTAATTTGCTTAAATGAATATATGTAGAGGTAACGCCATGGCCGTGGTCAATAATAAGCGTACCGCCAGAGTAGTATAAATCGGGGTCGGCAAACACCACGGTGCCACTAATCGGAGCATAAACAGGTGAGCCGGTTTTATTGGCAATATCTAAACCGAAATGTGGGCGTCGCGGTTCGCCGTTAAAATAACGTTGGCTACCATAAACACCCGATATACGCCCTTGTGCAGGCTTTAATACCGGCTCTAAAAAGTACTGTAAATCAGAGTTAACTGCGCGCGCTTTACGTATTGCTTGCGCCTCACGGCTAATACGTGCGCTTACTTCTTTAGGGGGCGACACATACTTTTTAGCCACACCGGTAATTTTATCAATTTTATAATCACGTTTAGTGATCATTAAATCTTGCGTGTGTGTTTTACCATTATTATCTACCCACGTAAGGACGTGTTTTGCTTTCGCATCGCGACCAAAGCCAAACACAAAATCGCCAGAGTCTGATAACTTTAATGTTTTACCATCTAGCGATACCGACTTTACATTTTCAAGCTTGCCAGTCACTAAGCCGCCCTGCGTTAGGTGCCCTTTTAGCTCAAGCGCTAATGCACTAAAGCTAGTTGTGGTTACAAGCGCTGTTGCTAAAAGAGTTTTAAGCATAACTAATCGATCCCTTTCCTACGCCTTCATATGCGGTAATTTTTACGTCTTTGTCGGGGTATTCTGCCTTAACTTGCTCAGCAAGGTGTTGAGCAATACATTCTACCGTTGTATCAACAGGTAAAATGTCACAGCGTGACTCGCTAATCGCCATTTCAAAGTAACCTTGTGCAGCGGTATAAGCAAAACACACATCATCGTTTTTAGCGCTTATGTGTTTTAATTCGCTTGCTGTGATTTGGTCTTCACGTGTGGCTAAGTAAATATCTTGCCATTTTTCTGCCCATTGCTTTTGTAAGCGTGGCATAGACATACCATCTAAACTAATACCAATTTGCGAACGATGGCCATGAATAATACGCTGACAGTTGCCATCGTGCTTTTTAAGGCCATGGCTGTAATGATAATAAAAACTTTGGCTGTGCTCTGGTTTAAGCGACAACTCAATTTTTTCAATGTTTCCTGGCAGTTTTGGTAAAATAGTGTCGATTAAAAATTCAGTCACTGATTCAACGCTAATTTCTGGCGCGTCTATCATGCAATAAGCTTGATGCGGAGCACTCATGGCTAAATGGTGGTTATCACCAAATGTGCAATCGAGCGTTTTGTGCGAATCAAATTCTTGTACTGTGCCATTTAAACCTTTAGCAATTGCTAATTTGTGATCTAAACAGTCGTCAATTATGCCTTTAATTTGCTTTTTAACTAAGCCAAAGTCTAACACCATAGACTCTTCATTTAGCTTGCCATGCAACGTTAAGTCAACAATCCAGCTCTCGCCAACGGCGCCGCGTTTGTTACATAAGTAAGAAAAATCAATCACTGTTAGTGAGTTAACAAAAAGGATCATAAACTTCCTTTAAACTGGTTATAAGTCAGGGGTAATTATAATGATTTCTGATTGTAATTGCGCGGTTTTATAGTGCAAAAAGCAATCGCCACTACTGATTGGCGATAAATCACGCAAAAAAGTGTTTTTTTCAACTGCTCCGAGTTGTTTAGCGTACAAGTGTACGCTAAAGTACTTGGCAATTTCTAAGCGAAGATAAGTGTTATGGAACCTAAAAATAGCTATACAAAAGAAGATTTGATCCTATGTGGTCAAGGTGAAATGTTTGGTGAAGGTAACTGCCGTTTACCAAGCGACAACATGTTAATGATGGACCGTATTACTTCAATCACTGCTGATGGCGGCGAGCACGGTAAAGGCCAAATTGTAGCTGAGCTTGATATTGACCCAAGCCTATGGTTTTTCGATTGCCATTTTAAAGGCGACCCAGTTATGCCAGGTTGTTTAGGGCTAGATGCTATGTGGCAACTCGTTGGCTTTTTCTTAGGCTGGTCTGGTGGGCCTGGTTTAGGCCGTGCTTTAGGTGTGGGTGAAGTTAAATTTACCGGTCAAATTTTACCTACCGCTAAAAAAGTAACGTACCGCCTTGATATGAAACGTGTAATTAAGCGTAAATTATTTATGGGTATGGCTGATGGCACAGTTGAAGTAGATGGCCGCGTAATTTACGAAGCAAAAGATTTAAAAGTGGGCTTATTTCAAGACACAAGCGCATTCTAAAGTTAGTAATGTATGCAAAAAGGCCTCCAGTTGGAGGCCTTTTTACGTTAATTCTTATCTGATGAATTAGGTTTTATACATGTTTCGGTTTTCAATTGCTTCACGCCAACCGCCTAACCATTCAGACTTAGGATCGATTTGCTGATAAGGGCATAGCTCTTTTGAGCGTCCGGCTAAACCTGCTTTAAAACCTTGAGAATGAGCTCTTTCTAAACGATCTCTTTTTTGTCTCTTCATCGGTAATATCCTCACCTTTTTTAATTATAAATTTTGTAGCATTAGTGAAATCTACATTTAATGAATAGTTAATAAAAATGTTAAATTCAAATAGCAAAATTAATTAATTTGTTTGACATTAACTAACATGCTGATGCAAAAATAATTTAACATTAATAAAAACACAGTGGTCGTACCACCTCATTTCTTACTGCTTCTTTAATTTACAATACGGCTATCTAACCGCTTAAATGCACTTATGTGCTAAGGCGTGTTCTACTTTGCTGATTTAAATATATCCATTAGAGCGATTAAATAACTATTTAATGAAAGCAGCTAATGGGCAGCATATAGTTGGTATTTATGGTGCATTATCGCCTTATCTAAATGCCAAACACCACTGCAAATTTAACCAGCAAAAATTAACACGACCTATTTATCCGACACAGCTTTTTTGGCTAAGTTCCAAACAAAAATGTAATCATGACGATTTTATTGCAATTTGCCCTTTTGTTTAAAAAACAGCTTTAACGATTTATTTTTAAACAATTGGTATTTATGCTTGATTAATTAAAGTCGATCGGTCTAATATGGATTAACTATAAAAAAGGCTATTAGGGGTTACTTATAATGAACACTGCTCAGGCACCTGCACGGCGCGGAAGACCCCCTAAAATACCTCGCGAAAACGCCGATACCAAAGCGCACCTTATTAGGGTTGGACTAGAAACCTTAACCGAATTTGGTTTTAGCGCAACTGGCCTTGATACCATTTTAAAAAAAGCCGGCGTGCCTAAAGGCTCGTTTTATCATTACTTTAAAAGTAAAGAAGCGTTTGGTATTGCGTTAGTAAATGCCTACGATGACTACTTTATTACTAAGCTCAAAAAATATTTAACCGATAGCAATACCCCGCCCCTGGAGCGCTTAATTCACTTTACGCAAAGTGCCATTATGGGCATGCAAAAATACCAGTACAAACGCGGTTGTTTGGTCGGCAATTTAAATCAAGAGCTCAATCATTTAAGTGATGAATTTAAAATCCGCTTACTACAAAGCTACGTAGCATGGCAGCAGCAAGTGGAGCAGTGTTTAAATGAAGCACAGCAACAAGGCACGCTTGCTAAAACTGTTGATACGCAGCTTATGAGTGAATATTTTTGGATTGGCTGGGAAGGCGCCGTTATGCGCGCTAAACTTACCCAATCAAGTAAACCCCTTACGTTGTATACAGAAATGTTTTTACGCGCATTACTTACCTAATGCGCATTTTATTTAGCCATTAAAAACCGATCGGTCTAAAAGGATATGTTATGAGTAACTCAGTTAAAGCTATAGTAATTACGAAAGACGAAAACTACGCTGCAGCGCTTAGTGAAGTGCAGCAAAGTGACCTACCAGATCAAAACGTGCAACTTGATGTACTTTACAGCACGCTCAATTACAAAGATGGGCTAGCCATTACTGGTAAAGGCCCTGTTGTGCGCAGTTTTCCTATGGTGCCAGGCATCGATTTAGTGGGCAAAGTAAGTGAAACAAGTACGGATGAATTTACTGTTGGCGATAATGTAATTTTAAATGGCTTTGGTGTGGGCGAAAAACACTGGGGTGGCCTTGCACAAAAGGCATCGCTTAATAGTGATTGGTTAATACCCCTCCCTGCAGCGCTTTCGCCAAAACAAGCAATGCAAATTGGCACCGCAGGCTACACAGCAATGCTGAGTGTTATTGCCCTTGAAAAACAAGGCATCACTCCAAGTGATGGCGAAATATTAGTGACCGGTGCAAACGGCGGTGTTGGCAGCTTTGCCATTTATTTATTAAATCAGCTGGGCTATAACGTAACCGCTGCCACAGGAAGAATGGAGCAAAGCGATTACTTAAAAGAGCTAGGTGCGTCACAAATTATTAGCCGAGATGAGCTTTCAAACCCAGGTAAGCCACTTCAAAAAGAGCGCTTTGCGGGTGCTATAGATTCGGTAGGCAGCCACACACTTGCTAATATTTGTGCATCGCTTAAATACGGTGGCGTGGTTACTGCGTGTGGTTTAGCCCAAGGCATGGATTTACCCGCCTCTGTAGCGCCCTTTATTTTACGTGGTGTATCTTTAATTGGTATAGACAGCGTTATGCGCCCTAAAAAAGACAGAGTAGAAGCATGGGACAGACTAGCAAGCTTAGTTAAAGCCGATTACCTTGATAAAATTTCAACCGAAATTACACTTGAACAAGTAATCGAAAATGCCGAGCAACTTATGGAAGGTAAAATTCGCGGCCGCGTAGTTGTTAATTGCCAAAGTTAAGCAATTTTATCTATTAAAGCCTCGTTATTAAATTTATAATGGCATTTGTATTTTTATTAATGAGGCAACACCTATGAGCAACCAAGATCTTTACAGTAATAACCCACTGCAAGGCGTAAAATTAGAGCAAGTGGTTGAAGAACTGGTTGAGCAATATGGGTGGGAGCTACTACACGCTTATTTGCAATTAAACTGTTTTAAAAACAACCCAGATGTAAAATCGGCGGTTAAGTTTTTACGTAAAACACAATGGGCACAAGAAAAGGTAGATAACTTTTACCTATACCGCCTTAAAAACTTACCTAAACCCGACGATGTGCAATACGAATTACCGCCACGAGATAGAGTCATTCCTGCTGATCATAAACCGGGGGAGCCGTGCGAATTAAGTTTTAGTGATGCAAAGCGAATTATGGAAAAAAAGGCCACTAAACAACGCGCCAGGGCACGAAAACAACGCTCAAATGCAACTAACCCGTGGGGTAACTAAGTTAACCTCAACTCTGGATAATAAATCTATCTCTAGCAGCTATTTTCAGCGCTAACAGCGTTGAATTTACTTGCAATAGGCTAGCTATTGACGCGCAAATTCGCCTTGTTTTCACCGAAAACCGCTGGCTAGAGAATTAAGCTTAAAGATCATCATGATAAATTATGTTGGTATATCTCTTAACCAGAGTTCAGGTTAAGTTATATTTTTAAAGCCAATGTATATTGGCTTTTTTTAGCTCTGCAGTTTTAGGGCTTAGTAACCTCGTTTACGCCAAAAATCATTAACAGAGCCTTGCTCTTCAAGTGCAACGTTAAATGTTTTATCGGCAATAATTTTATTATTTAGGGTGAGTGTCATTCGCCAATCACCTAATTTATTTTCAATAGGCTCCCACAGCGTATCACCTAAATAAAACTGCCAGTCGTTCTCTTTAATGTATTCAACGCCTTCAAAGGGCGGCATTATTTCACCATTACTGTCTGGTATATCGGGGTGATAAATACAAAAGTGAAGTTTTTCGCCTTTTGCTTTTTTGATATTAATTATTAAACCAAATTCAACATCAAGCTTGGCAATTACATTGGTTGTAAACTGCTCAATTTGTGGCAATGCTTTACTTTTGCTATCCCATGTAGAATAAATCCCACAACTTTGAATCGACACCTCAGGTTTTGATTTTGCCATTACACCATTCTTTACTTTAGGCTGTTAATGCACTGATTTTATAATACATGCAGCTTAAGTAAAATCACCTGATTAACAAACATACTCAATGTTGATTTATTTTTGCACATTGCTTGCACATTTAAGATCAAAAATAGCGTCAATTAGTACTTAATTGGCTGTGTATGATGAATCACTCTCTATGTAATAAAGTTAAACTATTAAAAATTTCGTTTTTAAGCGCAGCAATTTCTTCTCTTGTTGCATGTGGCAGTGATGAGCAAAACCTAACAACCGCCACTGATGAAAGTACAAGTTCAAGCAGTGAAAGTACAACAGCAACAAGTGGCACCAGCTCAACCGAGCAAGTGCTATGTGAATACAGTTACAATGAATATAACGACTCAACATCAGTGCAAACCACCAGCTCTGCTGATTGGCATGCACAGGTACAACACGCGATGTAGTTGCTAATGGCATTCCAGATCATGATGTGGGCACGTTTCCTAATCCCGACAATCCAAACACCATTTCTGAGCAAACAGTGAGTGAGAGCTTTACGTTAACGCCTGAACAAAGCGATACCGCAACCTTAATGGGCGGCCCTCGAGGCGTGTTAGGCATAGTACTAAATGGCGTTAAAATTGATGCTGGTACCGGTGGCAGTTGTGATGACTCTGGCGATAATTGCTCGCTTGGCGATAACAGTGGCAACTGGAGTATTGAAGCACTAAGCCAAGATACCTTTAGTTTTGGTACTGACGATAACAACGCACACGTACAGCCCGATGGCACATATCATTATCATGGCATGCCTGAGGGATTTATCTCCCTTAGAGGCGGCAACAGCTCAACAATGACTCTAATTGCATGGGCGGCTGATGGGTTTCCTATTTATGCGCGTTATGGCTATAGCACCGCGGATGATGCAAGTTCGTCACTTAAAGTAATGACAGGTAGCTACCAACATATTAGTACTGTAAGCGATAACCGCCCTTCTACCGATATTTATCCACTGGGGACTTTTGCACAAGATTGGGAATATGTAGCTGGCTCTGGCGATTTAGATGAGTGTAATGGGCGCTTTGGTGTTACCCCTGAATTTCCACAAGGCATATACCATTACTATGCAACCGATACTTATCCGTTTTTTCAACGCTGTGTTAAAGGCGAGCTATAAATTTACTTATAGGCAAAGTGAGCATGATGAAATTACATAAAAAAGCACTGGTTGCGCTTATTTTAGTGGCCAACATTGTTATAGCACCGGTTGTTTATGCACATTTAATGGTGGCTCAACACGGAACATTAAACGTGATTGATAACCATGCCTTTATAGTACTCTCGCTACCTATTTCTGCATTTAATAACCTTGATGATGATTTAAATAAAAAAGTATCTATGGATGAATTTAACGCCCATAAAAAGCAAATCAGCAAAACTATAATGCGAGGGGTTTATTTAAACGATCATCATTATAAGTTTTCTTTAGAGGGCTTATTACTAAACCCTGAAGTGTCGCATACTGATACTAATAACATTGAGTACATAACGATTACGGGCCGATATACAGTGCCCAATATAAGCGCACAACTAAAATTAAACGTTAGGTTATTTAGTCAAAATTCTGATTTAAATAAGTACCACATTACTGCCACTAACAAACAGCAAAAAATGACTCATCAGTTTGACTTAACACCGCGTACGCCCTTTAGCACAGTGTTTTAAACTAACAATTAAGTAGCCAAGGGCAGACTTAATATTAAGCTGCCCTTTTTTAATTTATTGCGCTAATAATTTTGGATTTTTAGGAAAGAAATTCTCTGGTTGTTTTTCACAAAGCGAAAATTCGCGAGTGTTTTTATAAGGAAGCTTCATAAATCCTGCTACCCCTACATCAGTAATGTTAACTGCATACTGCATTAATTTATTAAGTAACCGTTTAAACTCTAATTCTTTGCTTTCATCGAGTAAGCGATAGTAATGGTGTATTTTCATTCTATCTGGCAGGGCTTCAAATATAATACAGCCCGTATGATGAATTTGATTTAGCTCAAACACGCATCTAATCACTTTTTTAGGAAGTTGCAGCTGCTCATCAGGGTCTTTACCGTCTTCAAAGTAAGAATGTGGACGTGCAATTTCGTTTGCCTTCATGCTAACAACTTCATAATCAAGCTCAGGGAGGTTATCAAACTTAAACGCCCCAGTTCCATCTCGCTCTAACTGAATAGTTTTACGCGCATCAAATAAACAACACTTAAATAAACCTTTTTGACTTATCGCTTGTGCAAGCATCACGGTATTATTAATGGCATCGGTAAAGGCTGTTTTTAAACTTTCATCATGCATAATAAGCGATGACTCAACAAACACCGACTCATCTTTCCAATGAAAACTCAATCCACCCACTACCGGGTATTTAGCTAGGCGGCTGATAGAGGCCAAAAAGGCTTTTTCGGTATCGCCGGTATCAAACAAAAACTCTTTATAGTAACGGTCTAATTGAGCATCGTTTACATCAAGCAATTGCTGATTATGATCGGCTTGTCGTAAAAACTGTTTGCGCGAGCTATATACTACGGTGTCGGGCTTATCGCCTTTACCAAACCAATACGGAATAGCAGGACGAGGCTCCGCTTTTTTAAGTTCAGGTAAATACGCCTTAGCCATTTTAGTAATGTTACGCATAAAGTAATCGCCTGCGCCATCGCGTATGGTTTTATTTTTAGACAGCATGCCATCAATTACATTGGCAAGCTCTTTGGGTAAGCCAAGCGAGCTTGCAGGAATGGCTTGCGCGCCAAAACGACACGACTGTGCGGAGGCAAGTGCATATAAAGTAGAAGCCACGCCTTGTTCATCAAATCGTGGCGATGACTGCTCACCCGACATTTGCGCATCACCTATAAAATACACATCGCCCATTCTGGCATTAGTAGTGCTTAAATCTCCAGACATTAAATCCATAAAATTACTGGCTATAGGCTCACCCTTACTATCAACCTGTGCGTAAACAGAGCTTCCCCAATCAACTAAAGACAGCGCATCGCTTTGCTCATCCCATACCAAGTTAGAAGGTTTAATATCGCCATGTACTATAGGTTGAGGGGTTAAACCATTTTTATGATTACGCAGGTCTATTAATACATTACGCAGCCGCACCGCTAATTGCATAATATGGGCGGCACTAAAACGCCCTTTTTTTAGCGATACCTTTTCAAGGTCTTCTCCAATGGCGCGGGCCATCATTAAAATACCTTGCTTTTTTATACGCTCAAAAGCATAAAAGGTGGGCACTAGCGGGTTATTAATTTGCGAGAGCATATACGCTTCGTCTTCTAGGCGGTCGCGCACACTTTGGGCAAGCGTTATACGCGAGAACTTAAACACCCAAGGTAAGGCATTTTCGTCATTGCCAGCAAACACAAAGCCAAACGCACCAGAGCCAATCATCTCTACATTTTTATACCCAAGCGCACTCAGTTGTTTAATACAAATATTAAGCCATTGACGGTGTTTTTTGGCATCTCTATGCGACAGCAAATAAACAGATTGCTCTTCGTTAATATAAAAATTGCGAATTTCTTTGGCTTTCAATACAGGCTCTTTGTTTTATAGGTTAAATAGTTAGTTAGCCACATGATTATTAGTGTTATGTAGGTAGATTACAATACTCACCAGGTAGTTTTTACTCATACCTAAAAAGCTCACTAGCTTAGTGTTTAATATGCGCTATTACACCTTGCTAACAAATGTTGCATCCAATCGATCAGCTAAGCCGTATTTAAACTATCTGCTTATTTTAGATAGTAAATACATAGGGATTTTAGCGATGAAGAGATTAGCTTTACTTACACTGAGCACGTTATATAGCATTAGCACCTACGCTAATATAGAGACCCTTACTGTTTATGGGCATAGAGATGGTTTAATTGGCGAGTCTATCAGTGCCTCAAGCGGTATTATTGGTCAAGGAGAAATACAGCAGCGCCCCATGCTCAGAAGCGCCGAAATGTTAGAGCTTATTCCAGGCATGGCGGTTACACAACACAGTGGCTCGGGTAAGGCTAATCAATACTTTATTAGAGGCTTTAATTTAGATCATGGCACCGACTTTGCCACCAGCATTGAGGGCATGCCCATAAATATGCGAAGCCATGGACACGGGCAAGGTTATACCGATCTTAATTTTATTATTCCAGAAGCTATTTCAACTATTAATTACCAAAAAGGATCATACAGCGCTACACAAGGGGACTTTTCAAGTGCGGGGAGTGCGCAATTTAATTTAGCTAATAACTTAAAGCACAAGCAAATAGAGCTAAGCATTGGTGAAGATAACTATAAACGTGCAGTAGTGCTTAGTGCAGTTGATGTATCTAATGCCAAGTTAATAGCAGCAGCTGAGTGGCAAGGCTACGATGGCCCATGGGATGATATAAACGAAAACGTAAATAAAAAAAATGCCCTACTTCGTTATGTTGGCAAAGCTTTAAATGGAGATTTATCTATTACAGCAATGGCTTACGACAACACATGGCAATCAGCCGATCAAATTCCACAGCGCGCAGTGTCACAAAATATAACGTCACCCTTAGGGTCGCTTGATACCACCCTTGGGGGGAGCTCGAGTCGCTATAGCCTATCAAGTGTTTGGCAAGGCAAGCATATAAAAACCAGTATTTATGCCATAAATTACGATTTAACGCTGTTTTCTAACTTTAGCTATTTTTTAAACGACCCTATAAATGGCGATCAGTTTAACCAACAAGATAGCCGCACTATTTATGGTGGTGAGCTAAGTTATCAATTTGACTCCCTTACTGCGGGTTTAAATATGCAGCACACTGCAGGGCTTGAGGTTCGCCATGACGATATAGACAAGGTAGGACTTTATAACACTAAAGCGCGAGAGAGACTCAATACAATAAGACAAGATGCCATAAGACAAACAAGCTATTCGAGTTATTGGCAAACAAAAATACTTTTCACACCTAAATTAGAGGCCACTGCAGGCGTGCGGTACGATTATTTTGATACCGATGTTAGCAGTATTACACGGGTAAACTCGGGCAAAGAAAACGATGACTTGGTAAGCTTTAAAGGCAGTTTAAATTATAAACTTACAGATTTGTTAGTCGCTTATGCAAACTGGGGGCAGTCTTTTCATTCAAACGATGCCCGCGGCACTACCATTAATATTGACCCTGTTAGCCAACAAAATGCCGAAAAAGTAGATTTACTGGTAAAAAGTGAAGGTGCTGAACTAGGCCTGCGTTTTGCCGATGATCAAAACGTTAATTTATCCGCCGCTTTATGGTGGCTTACACTCGACTCAGAGCTTTTATTTGTAGGTGATGCGGGTAATACAGAGCCCAGTGATGCATCAAAACGTTATGGTCTAGAGCTAAGTGCGTATTATTGGATTAATGAACGCTTTAGCCTAGACATGGAAGCCTCGTTTACTCATTCAAGATTAAATATAAACTCTGACAAGAACTATATAGAAGGCGCAGTACCTGTTGTTGCAAGTGCAGGTTTAAATTGGCATATAAGTCAAATGTGGCAATCATCATTTAGAGTACGCCACATAGGTAAACGGATGCTTTCTGACTCTGGTGATATTCAATCTGAACCATTAACGGTAGTTAATAGTGCTATTAGCTATAAACAAACTCACTGGAAAGTCGATTTTGAACTACTGAATTTATTTGATAGTACCGATCACGATATAGATTACTACTACGCTTCGCGCTTACCGGGCGAGCCTGCACAAGGTGTAGAAGATAACCACTTTCATCCTATTGAGCCTCGCACAGCCCGCTTATCAATTAGCTTATTATTTTAATCGAGAGAAATGCTGTATATAAAAACAGTATACATATAAAAGCGCACCTTAATACATTTTTTAAGGTGCATTTCGCTGAGATGGCGCTGTTTTAAAACTTTTTAACATAGCGTGGGGATCTACGTTTTTACTATGTTGGCTGCTCGCCTGTGCCCACCACATCAGTTGGCTAAAAGTACGCGAATAATAATTAAACCACGATTTTTCTTCTTCACCCACTTGCATTGAACCATCGCTATTTAGCACCTCTTGCGCCTTTGGTACATGAACCATTGCAGAGACTGGTAAACACCCAAGTTCTGATAAAAAGGTACGTAAACTAATTGCCGCACGTAATCCTCCCCATTGCCCTGCCGAATAGGTGACAATAGCGCTTGGCTTATACGAGAACAACGAGCTGCCAAAATGGTTTAGCAAATCAGCTAATGCCGGGCTCATACTATGATTGTACTCTGGGCTTACCATTATATAGCCATCTGCTTGGGTAATTTTATCTGCTAAGGCTGTTAAATGTGCTGGAGCTTGGCTTTTTGCATAGGCAAAATGAGGTTTAAATACATCTTCTGAAGGAAAGTCGAGCGCGTCTATAAGTTCAAACTCGTGCTCGCTGTAGCGCTCGTTTAAACAATTGAGGCATGACTCAGCCACTCGCTCTCCTAATCGTGCTGGCTTAGGGGGTGTGCTATCTCTAACGGTGCCTAAAAAAACTAAAAATTTCATAAAAGCCTCCTTAATTGAGTGTTGTACCCACTATACCTTAAACCTAAAACATATTAAAAATGCGAGGCTTTTATTTGTTTGCACAATTTTTAGCACTCTAAACAAAAATTAATAAGGGTGGCACCCATCACTTACGCTTTAACGCTAACGCCTAACCTCCACTTAATTAAATTGATAACTAACACCAAACCCTGCCCAAAATAAGGAGCGTAAATGTTCATCACCGCTATAGTGTGCAGCATCTTTGTTTATTGCAACGCTGTAACTGGCATAGCCAGATAGCATGACATTATTTAATAGTTGATAAGATAAATTAGCAGCAAGTTTTACGTTATTAAGGCCATTGTGGCCATCGCTTACATAACCACTATTAAAACCCGCCGCAGTTTGCAGCTCCAATCGCATTAAATCACTAAATGCATACTCTTTTGTAATTGCCAGCTCTATAAAGGAGCCACTGAGCGATAACGAGTGATAGATACTCGCCATTGCATGTATATCCCAATCATATGCATAGCTTATATCGAGGCTAAGCTCATTATCATGGGAATTTACTCCTTCCTCGCGTGCTTTTATATGGTTGTAACCTGCATACAAAGTTAGGTGTTCTGCAAGCTCAGTTGAATAAATAGCATTTAAATTTAGCTCATCGTAGTCATTATCAGTGCTTGTTGCTAACCAGGGAATAAACGTAAAGTCATTGTAATTTATTTCGCCCGCAATAGAGATTAAAGCGCTACCGAGCAAGTTATCGCGCCCTTCTGTCACATAATGGCTTTCCCATAAAGGATGAATATGAAAATTTAATTTTTCATTTTCGTGGTCAGGGTGTGCAACGCTTTTTATATTCCCGCCTACACCTACCTCAAGCTCGTGTAGCGATTCATTCGCAGCGCTTTTACTCGTACCTAAAGCCAGCGACATAATGCAGATCAAGTGAAAGATTTTTAAATTAGTTTTCATTAAAAGGTCCAAAACCAAAAAGTTGCGCATAATAGTGCTATATAACGAAGCCCAGCAATAAAAAGATGCCTTTTTAAACAATTTATTTAAAAAGTGGCTCACATCATTAAAAAACTAAGTAACTTGCTCATTTTACAATCTATAAGGTAGGATAAAAATGAGAAACCAACAACGCACATGGCTGATTTATAAATATAACTCGCGCATATTGTGCATTTAACTAGCAGGTAATCGTTTGGCTCTTTAAATCTATATATAAGTTGGTATCCTACGCGGCTTTTTGATAGTCATATTAAAATAATTACTCAGAGTTTAAGGTTAATTAGCCAAGGTGGGGCTCTCGCTGCATGGCACGTAAAGTGGCAGCAATCTAGGTTCAACGTAATAAAACGTTGTTCTAAATTTAAAAGCAAATATTAAGGTAACAGTATGCGATTTGGCCCAGGATTACTTGTAACAGCCGCATTTATTGGCCCCGGAACAATCACAACGGCAAGTGTTGCCGGTGCAAACTTTGGGTTTGCATTAATTTGGACATTACTTTTTTCGGTTATTGCCACTATTTTGTTGCAGTCTATGGCTGCTCGATTAGGAGTAGCAACAGGGCAAGATTTAGCACAAGCGTTACGTGCACACATTAAAACCCCTTATCTTAAAGCGCTTGCTAGTTTTTTAGTAATAAGTGCTATTGGTGTAGGTAGCGCTGCATATGAAGCCGGAAACCTCAGTGGTGCAAGTATGGGGCTAGTTGGTATTTTCCCAGGGGTAAGTGCACAAATATGGACGCCGTTAATTGCTGTATGTAGCGCTATTCTTTTATACAGTGGTAAGCACAAAGTGGTAGAAAATGCATTAATACTGCTGGTTATCCTTATGAGCCTAGTATTTATATCTACCCTAATTATGGCTGCGCCACCAATGGCTAAAGTACTCGCTGGGTTTATACCTACAATGCCAAGTGGCTCAATTACAACGGTATTGGCCCTCATTGGCACAACCATTGTTCCGTATAACTTATTTTTGCACTCTGGTGTTTTGGCAGCGCAAGATCATTCTAAAAGTGATAAAGACACTGTTATTAAACAAACTAACTTAGATACAGGTTTATCAATTACGCTAGGTGGGGTGATCACCCTTGCCATTTTATCAACCGCGTCTGTTGCGTTTTATGGCACCGATGCCGGTAAAATTAGTGCAGCAAATATGGCTGTGCAACTTGAGCCATTACTTGGCGAAGCAGCGCATTACTTTTTTGCTATTGGTTTATTTGCCGCAGGATTAACCAGCGCAATAACAGCCCCATTAGCAGGCGCGTATGCGGTATGTGGCATGCTTGGTTGGTCAAGCGAAATGAGTAACACCCGTTTTAAAACAGTCGCCATTACTATTTTAGCTTTTGGTGCATTTGTGGCCTCACTGGGGCTTGACCCTGTTGCGGTAATTATATTTGCACAGGCTGCAAATGGATTACTACTGCCCATAATTACCGCATATTTGGTGTGGTTAGTGAATCAAAAATCAGTCATGGGAAAATACACCAACTCAACACTTTTAAATGTAGTTATATTACCCGTGCTACTACTCATTTTTTCGTTAAGTTGTTACAAACTATCAGGGTTAATTTTTTAAAACCAATTAACGTTTAACCATGGGCATGCCCATGGTTGAACATACAACCTGCGCTGCCTTGGCTGCTTTCAACTTGAATGGTGGCGTGTTCAATGTCAAAGTGGTCATGTAAATGGTGCTGTACTTCAATTAAAAAGTCGTTATTTAATGCGTTGTTGTCCGTTACTAAGTGAACAATAAGCGCAGACTCTGTGGTACTTAGTGGCCACACATGTAGCCCATGCACACCTGTTACATGCTCAATGCTTAAAAAATACTGCTTTAGTTTTTCTATACTAATATTTTTGGGTACGGCGTCTGTGGCGTAATTAAGCGAGTCTTTAAATAATCCCCACGTGCCAATAAACACAATCACGACAATACTCAAACTTACAACAGGGTCTACCCACTGCCAGTTTTTAAATAAAATAACAATGCCGGCAATTACCACACCTAAAGACACCGCTGCATCAGCCGCCATATGTAAAAAAGCACCTCTAATATTTAAATCGTGCTTTTGCCCTTGCACAAACAACAACGCAGTTAATGTGTTAATTACCACACCAATAAGCGAAACCACTATAACCGTCATGCCTGTAACCGGCTGAGGGTTTTCAAAACGTTCTATAGCATGCCAAGCTATGCTAGCAAGGGCAGCCATAAGTAAAACAGAGCTCATTAAAGACGCTAACACCGTTGATTTTTTATAGCCAAAGGTGCGCTTGTCGGTAGCGGCTTTACTTGCCAAAACATTTGCCCCCCACGCAAGTAATAAGCTAACCACGTCGCTTAGGTTATGCCCTGCGTCGGCTAAAAGCGCGAGGGAGTTGGCAAAAAAACCGTACCCTGCTTCTATCACGACAAATATAAGATTGAGTAAAACGCCTATAGCAAACGCGCGATTATAGTGACTAATATGATGGCTGTGATCGTGACTCATGTTGCTCCTTACATAGTAAATAACTTGATTAACCTGAGCTGTAGAAATCTATTTTTAGCGCTCACTGTTTTTAATTTATAAGGTTAATGAGGTATGTGTTCGGAAAAGTTTAAGTGTACCTAATAAATAAAACAGCCCATAAATACTGCATACAATTGAGCTTACAATCCAAAATACAATGGAGTTGTGATGAATAAACTGACTGGTTGTTACAAAAGGAGCGATTAATCCTGCTATCCCCCTTAGTAAATAAACGCCTGTTATTAATACTAAAGCCGTTTTTAATAAAGGCAGCTTTAAAATAACGCCCGCGCCAGAGAGCGCATACATGCCCCATATAGCAAGTATGGCTGATATAATTAAAGTAACAAAGGTAGGATACGTACTCCCCTGCTCAGCCAACTGCGCCATGTGTTTACCAGCACCAAAAAAGCGATACCAATCAGGGCCGCCAAAAATACAGGCAATATGTAAAAGTGACGCTATAAAACTTAAAACCCCCGCTATAACCAATAGCTTATTAAACTTCATATACTTATAAACCTAAGTTATTGGCTAATGTAAGCAACAAAACCAATTAACGCTGCGTAAAAACTAAAACCAAGTAAACATATTAGGTAAACGTTTTTAGCTTTATTTGCCTTAAAGCTCACATAATCTTTAATGTCAGCTTTAAACTTACCAAAGGTGAATACGTTTAAAATTGCACAGCCGGTAGAGTACAGAATAAACCCTAAAATGGTTTCTATCATTAGCCACATAACAATATCTAAAGCAATGCTCATAACACTCATCCATTAAGTAATGTAAAAACAGCGTATCAAATCTATAGTTGATTATCAGCGTATTTATAGCGTTAAGGTGTAACAATAAATTTCGTAAGTCCTATTAATTGCCCCGACTCAGTTACCACTTTTACTTGCCACTTACCTTTAGCATCATGTGGAAAATTTACTTTATGAGTCCATGCTCTGTAGCCTTGTTTTCGCCCGCCATTAATATTGAGCGTAATTCTGTCGACCTCTTTTTTATTGTGTATCCATACATGAAATATTTTTTCGTTTAGACCCCTTGGCGCTTTTACTGCGGTCCATGTGTATAATCCTTCATGATGAAGTGTATATAAATCAAGAGTATCAATACTACCTAGTGGTTTTTTATGCTCAACATCTACTTTGTGTGCCAAGGTAATATCGGTTAAACGCAGGGCTGCTGGCGGTACAAAGCTGCGAAGCTGCCAAACCCCGGCGCTTATTGCGCATAAAATTAAAACTAAAATAGGAAAACGCCACCAGCGCGCATCAGGCATTAAGTTTGTTAAGCTAGGTAAAGTAATAAGCACTGAGGTTACAAGCGCAATTGCTAAGCTTTGGCTCGTAGTTAGGTTTAATAAAATAGGTAACGTAACAAGCAACACCACAAATAATGCAAAGTTATGAAATACTGTAAACAGTGTGCGGTTTTTAGCTAACTTTTTATAGTAAAATGGATCTATTACCGATATGAAGGCACATATAATAATCAGCGATGTAAAGAGTGCTTGTGGGTGATCCCACTGGGTAACCGCTAAAAAAAACGGTAACGCAAAAAATAGGCTTTCTTGTTGCACCATTTGCAGTGCAAAGCGCATTACATTAGGAGATACGGCGACCCCAAAGCGCTCTTGTACTTTATCGCGTAGCCAATTGTCGATGATCAACCAAAACCAGCTCACCAGTAAAACAATGGCAATAACCTGCGAGAACGACTCTTTTCTATCGACCATTACATAGCTTGCAACACCTGAGCAAAACGCCAATACAGCCAATAGCCCTGGTCGCTTTTGCATTGCAACTATAAATTGAGTAATGAGATTTTTTAGTTTGTTCATTTATTTTAGTGTCCGTACATAATGTACTTTATTATTATCAAGTTAGTTAAGTCAGTGTAACTAAGCCTAGATGAACAACACATAGATGCCTGCAGGTATAATTGTTAGTTGTTGCATTAAAAACCACTCCCTTTTAACCGCTTTTTTAATTAATAAGTGCCTATAATTCGCCGAAAAACTACAGTAATTTTTAAAACTGTAACTTTAAGCGTTAATTAAAATAAGGGTTACAGCCGTGCCTGAATTTTATTAATGCTTAACGTGAATTTAGCACAACAAACACATCTAGACGTCTAAACACCTATAAATTATACGCTGCACTATTTTTTTACATGCCTAAACACAGGTTTATATTCTCTCAGTAACACATTTAATTTATATAAATGAATCAAACTCATGTTTTATGTGAAATTAAACCGTTTTTATTAAAGCACCAATCAACGTATAAATTATCCATCGGCCAGCGCTTATAAGCATTAAGCCTGTTTATTATAAAACCACCCTTTGAGCACGCTAAAGGCTCAGGTTTTAAATATACAATATGGATAGAGTCACCATGAGTAAAAACATTACATTTAATATTAAAAGTCAGCGCCTTGATGAAAACTACCAACCCGCTGAAAACACCCGTATTACCACTAATTTTGCAAACTTAGCACGAGGCGAACACCGCCAACAAAACTTAAGAAAAGCGCTAAATATGATCAACAACCGCTTTAACACCCTTGCTAATTGGGATAACCCAACCGCTGAGCGCTACAGTGTAGAGCTTGAGATTATTTCTGTAGATATTGGTTTAGATGAAAACAACCAAAGCTTTCCTTCTATAGAAATATTAAAAACGAATATTATTGATACCAAAACAAACAAGCGCATAGAAGGTATTGTTGGTAATAACTTTTCATCGTACGTTCGCGACTACGACTTTAGCGTGTTACTTCAGCAACATAATAAAAATAAACCACAATTTAGTATTCCCGATAATTTTGGTGAGCTGCATGGTAAGTTATTTCAATCGTTTGTAAGCTCCAACACCTATAAGCAACACTTTAAAAAGCCACCGGTAATATGCCTCAGTGTGTCAGATAACAAAACCTATCATCGCACTGCCAACCAGCACCCTATTTTAGGTATTGAATACCAACCAAACGAATCTTCGTTAACAGAGCAATACTTTAAAAAAATGGGCCTACAGGTGCGTTACTTTATGCCTGCAAATAGTGCCGCACCTTTTGCCTTGTTTTTCTTTGGTGACTTACTAAACGATTACACCAACCTTGAGCTAATAAGCACCATTAGCACAATGGAAACCTTTCAAAAAATTTATCGCCCAGAAATTTATAACGCCAATGCCAAAGCGGGTAACGCCTTTAAGCCTAATTTAAAAAATGCCGACCACTCACTCACGCAAATTATTTACGACAGAGATGAGCGCAGTAAATTAGCCGCAGAACAAGGCAAGTTTGCTGAAGAGCATTTTATAAAACCGTATAAATCAGTGCTTGAGCAATTTACATCAGCAAACGTCTAACCTTATTTTAATAAAGGGTCACTCTTATTATGAAAACATTATTACCTACATCTACAGCTGGCAGTCTACCAAAGCCCTTATGGCTTGCAGAGCCAGAAACCCTTTGGTCGCCGTGGAAGCTTCAAAACAACGAACTTATTGAAGGCAAAAAAGACGCCCTGCGCATTGCACTTCACTCACAACAACTCGCTGGTATTGACATAGTGAGCGATGGCGAGCAAACACGTCAGCATTTTGTAACTACATTTATAGAGCACCTAAACGGTGTTGATTTTGAAAAACGAAAAACCGTAAAAATACGCGACCGTTACGATGCAAGTGTTCCAAGCGTAGTGGGCCCTGTTAGCCGCCAAAAACCTGTATTTGTAGAAGACGCTAAGTTTTTGCGCTCGCAAACTAACCAACCTATAAAGTGGGCACTACCCGGCCCAATGACCATGATAGATACTCTTTATGACGACCACTACAAAAGCCGCGAAAAATTAGCCTGGGAATTTGCCAAAATACTCAACCAAGAGGCCAAAGAGCTAGAAGCCGCAGGCGTAGATATTATCCAATTTGATGAGCCCGCGTTTAATGTATTTTTTGATGAAGTAAACGATTGGGGCATTGCCTGTTTAGAACGCGCAATTGAAGGGTTAAAATGCGAAACTGCTGTGCATATCTGTTATGGCTACGGCATTAAAGCTAACACCGATTGGAAAAAAACACTTGGCAATGAATGGCGCCAGTACGAAGAAGCTTTTCCTAAATTACAGCAATCAAATATTGATATTATCTCACTTGAGTGTCACAACTCACACGTACCTATGGACTTACTTGAACTAATTCGCGGTAAAAAAGTAATGGTAGGCGCTATTGATGTTGCCACCAATGAAATAGAAACACCTGAAGAAGTANTAGCCGCTACTTTAGGCAAAGCCCTACAGTTTGTAGATGCCGACAAACTCTACCCCTGCACAAACTGCGGCATGGCCCCGCTTTCGCGCGAAGTTGCGAACGCTAAGCTTAATGCATTGAGTAAAGGCGCGGAAATAGTAAGAAAAGAGCTATTAGTGCAGTAAAGCTTGCTTTAAAAACTAGCTATGTAATTAAAACCTGCGCACTTTTTTTAAAATTAAGTGCGCTAATACGTATAGCTACAAAGGGGCTTGCAAGCTCAAGCGTATGTTTAGCAAAGTTGATTCAGGGTGCTAATTAGCTTTACTAAACTAAATTAAAATTTGTATGTAAAATATTATCATTGCAACAGTAATAAACGTAAGAAGTCCAATAACCACAGTCCGCTCAGGAATAGAATGAACTATCAGTGATGGCATTTTTTTAAAAACAGGAAAAGTTGGAAAAAAGAAAACTGAATGCTTTTCAAAATTTTTATATTTATCCCACACCTTTGAGAAAAAAAGCTTTATACCTGAGAGATACATCAATACAAAGGTAGAAGCCCCAAGCACTTCTACCATGGCCATAAGTTCAATACTTACCACTATTTCTGGCCCAGCTAACAGCATGACTAAGATTAACGCCAAAGCGTGCCAAACCCCCTTTGACATCGCTATTTTTATCCTATCAAACACCAAATTTTCCTTGTAAAGCTAACGAGCAGTGACGTAGCTGCATAATTGCGAAGAGCCGCTGCGTTACTGTCCCAGTGAACGTGTTTAGCGTTTTGTTATATGCCGTTTTTTCTACGTCCATCTTCATAAAGAACAAAACAGTCTGCACTAATTTTACGAGACTGTTTTTGTACTTCGCACTCTAGTAAAGCTCTTTTGTTGGCGAGTTCTTGATTCGGATATCCATACCCATAGCCACTTACCCATGCGCCGTCTTTTTCCACGGCAACTGCATAAGCTTTCTGATTCCTATAATTTAGATATCTTTTTATATCACTATCCATTTCCGTTTTTGTAGCTTCTGGAATTGATTTTGTAGCGCAAGAACAAAGAACAACTATTGATAATGGTATTAGAAAAAGCTTCATTGTTTAAAACTCCTTTTTAGGCATATGATGAGCCTGTAGATTAACTCGTTATTAAATTTTTTTTATTGATTAACAAACCATAGCTGAGTTCCTATTTTGGTTCAATTGATTACTGTATTTTTACGCAGAAGATTGAAGTGTTTGATATTGTTTTAATTGGCGTTTTTAAGGGATTACGGGTGTTTGAGTGGCTTTTATTTAGGGTGAAAGGGGGTAATCTCCCCAAAAGAAGTCAAATGTAGAATTCTCTCTTATTGTAAATACAGGAGAAAATTATGAAAAAAACACATTTTACTGACAGCCAAATCCTTGCCATTTTAAAACAAGCAGAAAACGGCGTGCCTATTCCTGAGCTGTGCCGCGAACATGGCATGGGCAATTCAACCTTTTATTAATGGCGCGCTAAATATGGCGGTATGGATGCGTCTTTAATGACACGAATTAAAGAACTTGAAGATGAAAATCGTCGTTTAAAGAAAATGTATGCTGAAGAGCGGTTAAAATCTGATGTTATTCAAGAGACAATGGCAAAAAAGTGGTGAAGGCTTCTGAGTAAATTATTAAATCTGAAAATTATTAAATTTGACACCCACTTTATTAAATCTGACACCCACTACCTAGATTCTAATTGGAAGTGCACCACCTAATTCATTATAGACTTCATTTGGTGTTTTAAATCCTAAACATTTTCTAGGGCGATTATTTAGTTGCTCCTCTACCTTTTTTAATTGCTGATGGCTTACTTTGCTAATGCCGCGCTTTTTGCGGCGAACTTAGGCAACTTGTTAGTGAGCATCTTTAATTGGCCAGATGAACTTACGAGCCACGAAAAACACTACAACGCCTATTACTGCAGCGGCAGTTCCGCCGAAAAGTTGTGCGACCGGCCACATAGAAGCACCACCACCTTGGTAAGGCACAAAATACTCTGTATATAACAGTGAACCTAATAGGCCCAACCAAGGCACTGCACCTGCAACAAAAATTGCTAATTTGTGCCTCATATACTTGGCGACCAACAAACCAACTAAACTCGATAAAGTTATTAAAATATACCAAATATTCATGTTAAGCCTCCTGCTCACTAACGCCCTAATAATGGGCAAAAAATTGTTGGCTAAAATGTTGAGGAACGAAAACAGCCAACTGTTTTTTGTCCTTATTAATTAGCTTGTTAGCAAGCTATTTAACCACAAGTTTAACGGATTTACCTACATTAAGTCTGTGTGATACCAGAAATATATCTAATGTTAAATTTAATGGCTCTATCTTTGATTTTTGAGGCTCTAGCCAAGGGAATACCAATTTCATTACTCCATTATCTATACGTCCAGTCATGGGCGTATCCGGAAATATTAAATCAGGTTGTTTTCCTTCGGTGAGTCTAACGTAAACACCAAAATCTGAAATTTTATATGAACTGCTTTCTGGAAGAGATACGCTTAACTCTATAATTCCGAAATCAGAACAAGCTGAACTTCGGTTGCCTGATCCCCGAGACAAACTACTTAATTCCACTACTGGCTCTGGCACTAGCTCCCAAAAGTAACCGTTTTCGGGTTGTTCAAGGGTAACCGCATTCCAACTATCGGGAATTGGGGTAAACATTCTCCAACCAGCAATTGAACAGGAAAGACTGTTGAATGAGACCAGATTACAAAGTAGTAAAAATAATAGTGAGTATTTCACCGAGCTTTCCTTGCTTGCTAACGCCCGCCTAACACGCAATGTGTTGGCATAGCTTTTTGCGTTGTTTGCCAAAAACATGATAACGTAACATTGTCGGAGTTTAGGCGCTTGTTATATAACCTTACTTTGTTTTATTTCTTGTTTCCATTAACGTGATACGAGCATTAACTTTTTTAATCGCATGAGCAACATAATAATAAAGAACAAAAAATGCTGATATACCTGTTATTAAAGCGGCTGGTATAGGAGGAATAGTTAGAGTAAGGATGAGCGCGATTGTGGAAATTGCAATGACAATAAGCCATGTGTGGGTTGCACTGAAAAGTTTTCGATTTTGTTGCTCGATAATTTTTATACTTTGATCTATATCCATAAACACAAACTCCTTGGGGTATATAGACATAATGACTCCCACACGGTGTTAGCCTCCGCTTTTCGTGGGTTAGCTTAATTCAAAGCCAGAGCCATAATTAGTTTGTCAATTAACTAAACAGCAGAGGCTAACATGAATAAACATAGCATACTTTTTATCGGTCTTGATACACATAAAGAATTCAATGAAGTCGCCTATATTGAAGAACATAGAGGTGCGCAACCTGTTCATCTTGGCCGAGTTTCGTCTTCCAAAGTGGCCGTTCAAAAGCTTGTTCGTCAGTTCGAATCGAAATACTCTGGCGCAACACTTCATTTTGTTTATGAAGCAGGCCCATGTGGTTATTGGATTTACAGGTTAATTACCAGCCTCGGCCATTGCTGTTACGTGGTGGCGCCCTCTCTTATTCCTAAAAAACCTGGTGAGAAGATTAAAACCGATAAACGTGATGCTCTTAAGCTTGCTAAATTACTTAAGTCTGAAGATTTAACACCTATCTATGTTCCCGAGCCTGAAGATGAAGCTGTACGCGATTTATCTCGTGCACGCGAAGTGGCAATGAAGGACTTAAAAGATGCCAAATATCAATTAAAGGCGCTGTTGCTTCGCAATAATATCAATTATAAAGGCACTGCGAATTGGTCACAAAAACATTTACGTTGGCTCACTGAGATTGTGCTGCCACACCCCGCTCAGCACATCGTCTTACAAGAATTTTTACACACAATTACCGAACGAATAAGCCGACTTGAACGGCTAGACAATGAACTAACACACCACGTTCACCAGTGGCGTTATTATCCTGTTGTCAAAGCAATACAAGCTATGCGTGGTGTCCGTTTGTTGGTCGCCACTGGCGTTGTTGCTGAGCTTGGCGATTTATCGCGTTTCGACCATCCCCGTAAATTAATGAGTTATCTCGGTCTTGTACCCAGTGAACACTCGAGTGGTGGCAAACGCCATATTGGCGCCATCACAAAATGCGGAAATGGCCGAGCAAGACGCCTTCTTGTGGAAGGTGCACACACTTATCGGTATGCGGCAAATATATCAACAGATATGCAAAAACGACAAGAAGGCTTACCAAAGGACATTATTGATATTGCGTGGAAAGCACAGATTAGGCTCTGCAAACGCTATAAAAAAATGATAGCCAAAGGGAAACACTACAATCTGGTTGTTACCGCCATTGCCCGAGAAATGATTGCGTACATATGGGCTATTGCAAAAGAAGTGGTGCTTACGCCAGTGAATACAAAACTTAGATTGGCAAGAGTACCCGCATGATAAACGTATTAGAGTTAATGCATGGGATCAAGCATCGGGTGTGGCACAACCACCGACGGCGTTAGGATGGCAGTGCAGCTAACGCTGCATTGAACCACGAACATAGACTGAAGACAGGTGCCACGACGAAATAAGTAAGGTCTGCTCTGTTACTAGAAATAGTAATAACCAACGAATATCAGCAAGATAACCGACGACATTACTTGCTTCATCCTATGTATTAACTCGCTCTAATTCGAGCTAAAGTAATTATGGCTTAAAAAGTTAGGCAGGGATCAGTGCGTTTAACTTGACAGTGGGAGTCATACCAACG